>CAVGYR010000154.1:0-4038 GCA_963633325.1 uncultured Treponema sp. | reverse complement strand
GAATATAATAGAATAAAAAAATTAATAGAAAGTTAAAAAGGCTTCAAGTTTTCTTGAGGCCTTAATCTATACTCTTTAAAGAAGTATTCATATTAACTTTTTTAATTTTATTTCTAGTAAAAATAAATACTACAATCACAAATAATATAGAAATAAATAATGCAATAAAATAACTTATTACTCTAATATCTTTAAGGGAACCGAAATCCATCATCGTAAATACAATGTATAAGAATAAAACGCCTAAAGGAATTCCTAAAATAATACCTAACAATGATTCAAATATGATTTCTCTGTAGATAAACCCTTCGACTTCGTAAATCTTATAACCTAAAACTTTTAAAGTCGCAATCTCTCTTTCTCTTTCACCAATATTTAAAGTAGTTAAATTATATAAAACAAGAAGACTTAACATAAGTGCAAATATAATTATTGCAATAGATATTGTTTTAATGGTTTCGTTGCTATCGACTTTAACATTATCGATAATAATATCAGTATTTGAAATATCAAATAAACCTAATCCAGCCATTACAAGAAGCGTTGATAATGCAAGAGATATTACAATCATCAAGAAACGACTTTTATATCTAGCCATATTTCTAACACTTGACTTATATTTGAATTTTAAATGTTTCCAAAGTGTTGTTCTTTCTAGCAATATTTTCTTTCCTGCTTTTTCACTTTTAGCTTTAAACAAGTTTGCAGGAATTTCATTTGTAGTTTTTTTAGATGTATAATATGTGACAAATAGTGTGATTATTATCATTAGAACTGAAGTTATAAGTCCGATAATATAAGAAACTTGTTTAGTACGAGTAGGTATAAAGAATACCCCGCCAAAAGCAGTATAACAAATATTAGGAATAATAAATACACCGCTTATTAAACCAATAACGGAACCTATAAGGGTTGCAAGAAGGGCAAATATTAAATATTTAGAAATAATGCGTTTGTTACTGTATCCTAAAGATTTTAAACAAGCAATCGATTTTCTCTCTTCATCGATTAAACGGGACATATTAGTTAATGTAACAAGTGCGACTACTAGAATAAAGAATATAGGAAATAGTAATGCAATCACATCAACTTTATCACATATATTTTTAAGGAAAGCGTAAGATAAATTTTCGTTTAATGTAAGAATCGAATAATCGTTATCGTTAAATATAGAAGAAAAATCTTTTACTTTTTGACTTACAAAATCTTTGTAAGAAGAACTAAAATAATTGTAATTGTGTTTTAGTGATACATAAATATCAGTATTAGGCAAATAACTAAAAGGATTATTATATTTTGATACATAGATTATTTGTTTTAAATAATCGCTTGTTATTTGCGAAATGTCACCACTTTTTGTGGTTAAAAGGGGATTTTTAACAAATCCTACGATAGTTAATTCAGTATATAAATAAAATATTTTGTCTCCTATTTTAATGTCGTTTTCACTTGATTCTTCTAAAACGGCTTCATTTTTATTTTGAGGTAATCTTCCACTTTTAAGTTCTACTTTATTAGCATAACTCGTAAAATCGTAGATATAAAGACGTTTATTCTCTTCATCGTCAATTTGTGTTAAAGTAGTTAAATATTCAATATCATCGTCTTGCTTTAATTGATTAAGTAAAGTTTCTTCAATACCTGTTGCACTTTTAGATTTAATAATGATATCACTTACATTTGAAGAATCGTAATATTCATTGAAGGAATTAGTAACTTTTTTACTGATTCCACCAACACCCGTCACAAAACAAATACCAAGCGCAATAATTAGAAGAAGAGATAAAAAACGTAAATAGTTAGCTTTAATAACCCTAAATATATCTTTTTTAAAAGCTACCATACGATATCCTCGACGTTTTTAGGTGACTCATTATATTCATCTTTAATTATTGTACCGTTTTTAATGTATAAAACGTGATCAGCCATCTCTTTTATAGCACTATTGTGAGTAACAATTACCACAGTTTTATTTTCTTTTTTAGATAAATTTTTTAGGATTTTTAAAATTTGAATACCGGTTGAAATATCAAGAGCACCTGTAGGTTCATCACAAAGTAATAATTTAGGGTTTTTAGCTATAGCACGTGCAATTGAAACACGTTGTTGTTCCCCTCCTGACAATTGGCTTGGGAAGTTATCGATTCTGTTTTCTAAACCTACTTCAGTTAAACAAGTTACTGCGTCAAGGGAATCTTTATTTAATTCGTTAGCTAATTCAATATTTTCTTTTGCGGTTAAATTAGGCATTAAATTGTAAAATTGAAACACGAATCCGACGTCTGTTCTTCTATATAGTGTTAATTCTTTGTCACTTGCATTAAAAAGCTCTTTTGAATCAACTTTAAGAGAACCACTAGTAAGATTATCCATACCACCTAACATATTTAATAATGTGGTTTTACCTGCTCCTGATGGACCTAAAATTACACAAAATTCGCCTTGTTTAATCTCAAAGTTCACATCGTTTAGGGCGTTAAAACTAGTCTCTCCAATTTTATATGTTTTTATTAAATTAGAAGCTTTTATATATGACATAATTTTTACCTCATATTTTACCTTTTTTTAGATTTGAAATAAGTTCTTTATCTGGATCTATATAAATAGTTTTTTCATCTTTAATACTTACAAAGCATTTTCTTTTGCCAGGTATTGATTTGATATTTTTCACCTTAGTATAGTTAACAGGCACACTAGAAGAATCTTTATATGTTGAGTAATAAGCAGCTAACATAGCGCAAGTACGGATATCTTCTTCAGTATAATCACCGGTCTTTTTAAGTACGACGTGACTCCCCGGCGCATCCTTAACATGGAACCATAAATCATCTTTTCTTGCAAGCTCGTGTGTGACACGCTCATTTTGCATGTTATTTTTACCAACATAAACGCATGAGTCATTAACGATATAACTTAAAATTTGAACCTTATTTAATTTAGATACTTTCTTTTGAGGAATAATATATTTTTCTCTAATTAATTCATCTTGTATTTCGAGTACATCTTCAAGCACTTCTGAATTTTCGATTTGTGATAATATAAGTTTTAAATATTCAATTTCGTTATTTGCATTCTCAAGTTCTTTAGATGCGTAAATAATCGTATTTTTACTCTTGCGATATTTTTTAAAGTAGTTGTTTGCATTTTCTTTAATATACAACTTTTTATCTAGAGGAATAGTTATTGTTTCATTTGTATAATAATTTAAAACGTCAATTTTATCTAGTTTATCTTTAATATAAGAGTTAGCAATTAGAAGTTCTCCGTAAAGTTTATATGTTTCAGCTTTTTTTGTACTATCTAGTTCGTTATTTAGTTTAATAATTTTTTCTTCATTACGCTTTATAAGTTTTTTAATTACTTGTTCAATATTTCCTGTTTTTTGTCTAATACGTTCTTTAAGGGCTACATCTTTAAAGTAATATTCTAAAAGAGAAGAATAGGTAGGAAACGTTTGTGATTGACCTATAGATACGTAATTAACATCGTATTTAAGCTCTTTATTTAATGACGGAGTATTAGAATCTAACAATGAGAAGAAGGCATCAATATAATCATTATGATCAAAACAATATATTGCGTTAGTTTTAGATAATCCTAATATTTTTTTACACATTTCACTAGGATTTGACACCTTTTGTAGTATTTTGCTTAATTCTTCTTTACTTTCTTTATAAGGATTAATTTTGTCTTGGGTGTCAGGGTATGTGTATAATGCGTTAGGCATAACTGTGCGCATATCAGATACACCAATATGTCTAAGGGCATCTATGATTATTCCATTTGATTCTAAAACAAGATTTGAATAACGTCCCATGATTTCAACATGAAGTGTTTTTTCTTCGAAATCACCTAACTCGTTAAATTTTGATGTTTTAATACCAATAATTCTATCAGTTTCGTGCGATTCTATTGACTTTATGTTTGCGCCTTCAAAATGTTTTCTAAGTAACATTGTAAAAGGTTTAGGCTCACGCGGGAAACTATAATTTTCTTCTGTTATATGAATTCTGCTAGAATTAGGGGAAAGAGATATTA
>CAVGYR010000153.1:0-4050 GCA_963633325.1 uncultured Treponema sp. | reverse complement strand
AGATATTGTCTAGTGAATGCTACTATAATAACAGGGAAAAAGGATGAAATGCCTTTTATCGGTAGCATACTTATAAATAATGGAAAAATTGAAAATATAATAAAAGGCACATGCCAAGACAAAGTAAAAAAGATTGATTGTACAGGAAAATACGTAATGCCAGGCTTAATTAATGCCCATGTACATTTACCTGGTTCTGGTAAACCTAGTAAAAGTCCGGCTACAAAAGAAAAAGTTGATAAACTTTTAGGAAATCTTCTAACTAAAACTATTGTAAAAAAATTATGCAAAAGTTATGCACGTCTTGAATTAGATGGTGGATGTACAACAATTAGAACTGTTGGTGGATTAGATCATTTTGATACGCAAATTAGAGATTCTCTTAAGACTAAAGGTCCACGTATGGTTGTAAGTGATTACGCACTAACTGTAGAAAAAGGTCATATGGCAGGAACAGTTGCTAAAGTATGTAAGTCCCTTGAAGAATTTGATAAAGCAATTGAAGATTTGAATAACAGTCACGTAGATTTAATCAAATTAATGATTACAGGTGGGGTTCTTGATGCAGAAAAAATAGGTGAACCAGGCGTTTTAAGAATGAACGATGAAGAAGTTTTCTATTGCACAAATAAGGCTCACAAACTAGGCCTTAAGGTTGCGGCACACGTAGAATCGACAGAGGGCGTTAAGGTAGCTCTTAGAAATAATGTTGATACTATTGAGCATGGCGCAAAACCTGACGATGAAGTTATTGCTTTATTTAAAGAAAAAGGTGCTTCTCTTGTTTGTACTATCTCTCCTGCATTCCCTTCAACTAAATTAGATCCTAGCGTTCTTAATTTAAACGAAATGTATAAAGAAAACGCTAAAATTGTAAATGATGGCATTGTCTCTTGTGCAAAAGCTTGTATTGAAAATGGTATTGAAGTAGGCCTTGGCAATGATTGCCCTTGCACACTTGTTACACATTATGATTTCTACAGAGAATTAATGTATGCACACAAATTTGTTGGTGTATCAAATCAAGAAGCTATCAACATGGCTACACTTGTTAATGCTAAAATTCTAGGAATTGAGGATGTAACTGGTTCTATTGAAGTTGGAAAAGACGCTGATATGTTAATTTTAGAGAATAATCCGATTATTGATTTAAAATTTATCGGTGAAGACAAGAGAGTAATTTATAAAGGAAAAATTAAGAAGACTCATGTTAAAAAATATCCTTTTGTAGAAGAACATTTAAATATGTTACTTGAGGATTAATATGTATAAACAATTAATTACATTAAAAAATTGCGATTTTTCCTTTCAAGATAAAATTAAACCTCAAGCAATTTTAGAAGCTTGTGAAGAAGTTGCAGGTAGAGATGCAGAAGAATGTCATAATGGTTACCATGATTTAATGGCTAAAAATTTAGCTTGGGTTGTCGTAAGAACAAAAGTTGTTATAAATAAAGATCTAGAGAATGGTAAAGATGCTTATATTAAAACTTACTCGAATACACCTGGCAGGATAGATTTTGATAGAAATTATGTTATAAGTAATTTAAATAATGAAGATTGTATCTATGTTTTATCAAAATGGATAATTATAGATTATACAACAAGGCGTATCGTAAGGTCTAGTGCAGCTAATTTCCCAATGGACAAAATATCTAACGAAAAAGTTATTACTGATTTAAAGAAAGTTACATTTACGGATGAATCATTAACTAATGAATCTTATCAATCAGTTAAATTAAATGATTTAGACCATAATGGCCACATGAATAATTGTAGATATTTAGAATTTATTTATAATACTTTTGATATTTCAGAAACAAGACAAATTAAGAGTTTTGAATGCGAATATGTTAAAGAATTAAAATATGGAGAAAATATAATCATTAAATATGATGATGAAAAGAAACATTACAAAATATTTAATTCAAATAATGAATTATCATTTTCTTGCATATTAGAATGGAGATAAAATGGATAGTATTAATAATTTTATTGAATTTTTAAAGACTTCAACAAACCCTTATGAAGCTGTTAGAAGTATTAAAAATATTTTACTTGAAGCAGAATTTAAAGAAGTAAAAGAAGACGCTTTATGGCGCTTAGAAAAGGGCGGAAAATATTTCGTTACCCGCAATGATTCTTCAATCATTGGTTTTACATTACCAACTGATTTAACTGATTTGTCAGTCAATCTAGCTGCTGCCCACACAGATTCACCTACATTTAAAGTAAAGCCAAAGAATAACAAACTTGTTTGTGGTGAATATTCTTTAATTAATACAGAGGTTTACGGAGGACCTATTTATTCATCATTCTTTGATAGACCTTTATCCCTTAGTGGTAGAGTATTAGTGAAAAAAGATAACACCATTGAATCAAAGTTAATTAATTTTGATCGCGATTTATTAGTAATTCCTAATGAATGTATTCATTTTAATAGAGATGTTAACAGTGGTAAAAGTTATAATCCTCAAATAGATTTAATGCCTTTACTTGGTACTAAAAAAACTGTTGACGATTTACTTGAAAGTGAATTTAATCTTAAGCATAGTGATGTATTGTCATATGATATTACATTATATTCACGCTTTAGAGGATCTAAATACGGCGCAGAAAACGAATATTTCTTAGCACCTCAAATTGATGATTTAGAGAGTGCTTATGGCCTTTTTGAAGGATTTAAAACATCATATAATTCAAAGAGTATTAATGTTTGTATAGCATTTGATAATGAAGAAGTTGGATCAGACACAAAACAAGGAGCAGACTCTACATTCTTAATCGATACACTAGAACGTATTTTTGAAGCTATGCATTTGTCTAGAGAATGCTTAAAACAAAGTTTAGCTAAATCTCTTATGGTTTCTTGCGATAATGCACATGCAGTTCATCCTAATGATGTAGGTAAAACTGATGAATTAAATAAAGTATTCATGAATAAAGGTGTAGTTATTAAACACAATGCAAATCAAAGTTATACAACTGACGCGTATAGTGATGCAATATTTAAGTTTATTCTAGATAAAGCGAGTGTTCCTTATCAAGATTTCACTAATCGTTCTGATGTTAGAGGTGGAGGAACATTAGGAGCTATTTCAACAAGTCATGTATCAGTTCCTAGTGTAGATATTGGATTAGCACAACTTGCGATGCATTCATGTGTTGAAACTGCAGGTACTAAGGATTTAGATTATTTGATTAAAGGTATTAACGCATACTTTAATACTCATATAACTAAGAAAGATGATAAAATTGTATTAGAATAGTATGTATATAGAAGAAAAGATTTGGAAAAGTTATTTAGATAACAATGAGGAACTTTTCAATTTAATTGGAGCGAGTTTCTTATCGAGTTATGATGGATTTAACATAAAATTATCAAAATTAATTGAAGAAAACAAAATTGATGAAATACACGAATTATTACATGCAATTAAAGGAATCTCTTTAAATTTAGGCATGGAAAAATTAGATGGTGCAACTGAAAGTGCATTAATCTTTATAAGAAAAGATGTACTTGATACAAATTCATTAAATGTTTTAATGGATGTTTTTGATAAATCATATGAAGAATTAAAAGAAAAAGTAAACTAGAGCTGTAAACATATGTTTATGGCTTTTTTAAATACAATAATTAAATATGAACTATAATTATTATTTTGTTATGAAAGCCCACTTATTCGAGCGAAAAGTGTGAAGCAATGAAAAGTTTTCGCAGTTTATTACGAAAACTTGTTGTTCTTCTCGAGCTCTTGTATTATAATTTATTAAAAGGAGAAAACCATATGATACAAAGAAACGAATATTTAAATGAACTTATTAAATGGAAAAATGAAGATTTGATAAAAGTTATCACTGGTATAAGAAGATGTGGGAAATCCACTCTATTAAAATTGTTTGTAGAACATTTAAAAAATGAAGGAGTAAGTGATGACCAAATAATCTTTATCAATTTTGAAGATTTAGAATATGAATATTTATTGGATTATAAAAAATTATTTAATTATATAAAACAAAAATTAAATAAAGATAAATGGACTTACATTT
>CAVGYR010000152.1:0-4102 GCA_963633325.1 uncultured Treponema sp. | reverse complement strand
GATTGAATATATTCCGTTATTTATACGTATCAAATAGGCAATATATAGCATTTCTTTAAAATGATTTTTAGCATAATCTTTTGAAATGTTAATATTTTTATTTTCAAACAAATTGCTTTCAGGTTTAATATTCTTTATATTATTTACATACTGTTTGAAATATTCTTTGTTTTTAGAATGATCAGACATTGTATTGCATAAATTCTTAAAATCTTCAAACAAATACAATTCATTATTTTTAACGAATCCTTTTATACCTTTATGTTTTTTAATCAATGCACTTTTAGTCAAATTAGTACGTAAGTACATTGCTTTAAAACACTCGTATAAAATATAAGCATCATTAAGGGACGTATGCAAAGTACCTTGCTTATCAAAAATTCCTAAAAAAATTCTTTCATTTTCTAAAGATACATATTGTTTAGCATTAATATAATTCTTATAAATTTCCGCGAAATCATAAAAAACAAAATTTATCGAATCTAATTTATAACGCTTAAGAGTATCAATTAAATAACTAGCATCATTTTTAGCAACTTGGGCAATTACGATATTATTTTTATCCTCAAGAAGATATTTAATATATTCATAATAAAAAGGGAATTCTTTTTCATTACTTAAATCCGCTTTTTTATAATCAATTACATTATCTAGAATTTTATTATCAAAAACGAGAGGATTAATAAGTATATCTTCTTTTTTAATTATATTAAGATTTGAGTCAGTTAATACATAACCAAAAGAACAAATTCTTTTTTCTATATGATTACATACTGCGCATTCTATATCAAAAAATAAAAAATTCATAAATATCACTAGATTAATTGTAAAACAAAATGTAAAAAAAATAAAGAATCGCAAATGCAATTCTTTATTAATAAGAAATTATTCAGCCATACCAGCAGTAATGATTGCCATCTTGTATACTTCGTCAGCATTGCAGCCACGAGATAAATCGTTGATAGGTGCATTTAATCCTTGAAGAATAGGACCATATGCTTCATATCCACCAAGTCTTTGAGCAATCTTATAACCAATGTTACCTGCTTCAATTAAAGGGAAAATGAATGTATTAGCTTGACCAGCAACCTTTGAATCAGGACACTTAGTCTTTGCAACTACAGGACTTACAGCTGCATCGAATTGGAATTCACCATCGATTACAAGGCTAGGATCCTTTTCACGTGCAGAAATAACAGCATCATGAGATAATTGAACAGTACCGCCTTTTCCTGAACCATATGTAGAGAATGATAATACAGCAACCTTAGGGTCAATACCAAAGTACTTAGCTGTCTTTGCAGTTTCAACTGCTACTTCTGCTAATTTATCAGCTGCTTTAACTAATACAGCACCAGTTGTTTTATCAACAGTATCTTCATAAGAAATATTGATAGCACAGTCTCCCATTGCAATCTTTTCTTCTTTGCCGTCTTTTTCACGAACAAGAATGAAACAACTTGAAACTAGGTTAGCACCTTTCTTAGTCTTAACTAATTGAAGAGCAGGACGTACAGTATCAGCTGTTGAATAAGTAGCTCCTCCTAGTAACGAATCAGCTTTGCCCATCTTTACAAGCATAGTGCCAAAGTAATTTGACTTTTTAAGTAATGCAGCGCATTCTTCGCTTGTCATCTTACCTTTTCTTAATTCAACCATTTTGCTAACCATTTCATCAAATCCTTCATAGTTAAGTGGATCTAATATAGTTGCACGGCTAACATCATGTCCGCCTTTCTTAGCAGCTTCAAGAACTTCTTCTTTATTTCCACAAAGAATAACATCCATTAAATCTTCATTTAATAAACGTTCACAAGCACTAAGAATTCTTTCATCAGTTCCTTCTGTTAAAACAATAGTTTTTCTTTTAGCCTTTAAGTTAGCTAATAGGTTATCAAACATACCCATTTTAAAATTTCCTCCAAAAAGTTTAACTCATGTTAAACACATTTATTATTTTACATTATTTTAAATAGTTTTTCAACAAATCGAATTTATTTATATTTTGAATTGTCACATTTAAAATGCAATTTGTATTAATTTATAAAACTGAATTTTATTGTTCACTTTTTAAGCGTCTATTCATAAGTTCGACACCTATTTTTTTGATATCTCCATTATTAAATAAAACTTCATAAAGTGAATTTGTAATTGGCATAGAAATATCATTATCTTTAGAAATTTGATGAATTTCTTTAATTGTATTTAATCCTTCTACTACGCCACTTGCATTATTGATTTTTCCACTAGTATACGAATAACCATATGAATAATTACGAGATTCAAACGAATTACATGTTAACATGATGTCCCCTATACCAGCCAAACCAAAAAGAGTGCTAGGGTCACCGTTAAAGAAAACGATGATATTTTTCATTTCAGACAATCCTCTTGTTATAAGGGCATTTTTAGTATTACTACCCATATTTGCGCCGTCAACCATACCACAAATTATCGCAAATACATTCTTTATAGCCCCGCAAACCTCAACGCCTAAAACATCACGAGATGTATATACTCTAAAATAATTGTTTGAAAATAATTTTTGTAATTTTAGACTAATTTCATCATTCTTAGAAGCTATTACAACGGCTGTATTCTTCTTTTCGATAACTTCTTCAGAAAAAGAAGGGCCTGATAATACCGCAAGTTTAAGATTCGGATCTACATTATAAAATAAACTAGACATAGTTTTATTATTATATAAACCTTTTGATGTAAAGACATAAGTTTTATTATTATATCTCTTTAAAAAAGGAACTAAAGTGTTATATACAGCCACAACAGGTAAAGAAATAATGATAATATCTGAATATTCAAGAGCCTCAACTATGTTATTTGTAGCACTTATCAAATTAGGTAATGTATAATCCTTTAAATAAACAGATTTATGATTATTATTTATATCATTTACCTTAGAAATATCTCTAGCATAAACTAATACTTCATTATTATTATTTGCAAGAACGCTAGATAATGCAAGCCCCCAGTGTCCTGCACCTAAAACAGTAATTTTTTCCATAATAGACCTCTTTTTTATATAATTTTACCACTATTTAAGAAAAATAAAACTAGCAGTAATGCTAGTTTAATCATTTTTAGGTTCATTTAGAACAAGAGGAATGCCGTATGTTTTTTCATAACATTCTTTCCATCTTTTTTCATTTTCTTCTTTCATATAAAGTGCTTGTTCTTTATATGATAATCCTTCTTTAGGATATATAGGAGCTAAGATATTTACCTTCATATCAAATAATGACGTGCCATTCTCATCTTTTCTTCCATTTTCTTTAAATGTTACAAAACTAGGAATAACAGGTACATTATTTTTAGCCGCAAAATGGAAAGCACCTATTTCAAGAGGACGTGGTTTTTTATAGCACCACCACTCACTGCGTTCAGGGTAGAATAAAACATAATTGTTTTTTTGTAAAAGAGTATTCACGCTCTTAATAAAATTACTCATTCCTTCTCTTTCGTCAGACATAGGCATCATTCTACTTGATCTCATAATATCGCCTAATATTCCTTTCATATTATTGAAAGGTGCAGCTGTAATATATAGTTTTTTACCTTTAAGAGCTTTACGCATTAAAACGCAGTCTAATTTGTTAATATGATTACATGTACATACAGCTTTTTTAATGCCTTTTAAATTTTCTTTACCTTCTACACTATAACCCATAGCTTTAAGTTCACGTGGCTCATATAATTTAACAATAAAATTATAAATAAAGAAATATTTTATTCTTAATCTTAATGGCTTTTTAATATATGGGAAATTTGCCCCTACAGGCTCACATATATCGTAATTTATAGGGTCAACATGTTCATTGTATTTTCCTTCTTCTTCAAGGCGTGCCATACGTTCTAATGTTTGAGGACTTACAGTTATTAAACTATCACATATTTGTCTTACTTTTTTTAACCACATATTTTATATCCTTTTCATAAGTGTATTATATTCTTTATAAATATCATCAAATGCATGAATTTTATAAATCTTATGTACCTTTTCTATATTACTTTGTTTAACATTAACAACACGTGCTTGTGTCCATACAATTGTTTTACAAAAATGTTTTACAACACAGTTCTTAGA
>CAVGYR010000151.1:0-4107 GCA_963633325.1 uncultured Treponema sp. | reverse complement strand
TATCATTTTAGGAGGTTGTGGTATGAAAAGAAAAATAGTCTTAATTAGTTTATCTTTACTTTTTTCGCTTAGTTTTAATATTGTTAATGCGAGTGATAGTGCAACAGTATCAGGTGGAGGATTTACATTGTATGGTAGTATAAGTAATACCACTTTATCTGGATCGGCAACTGGAACCTATGCTAGTCAGACAACCGTTTCTGTATGGGGATATGTTTATAATGCTGATGGTTCAACATCATATGCAAGCAAAAATTATGGAACACCTTACGTAAGTAGTTCTTACAAAAGTTATGGAAACTATCCAATTAAATGGCAATCTGGTTGGGCTAAAGGAGAACTAAAAAATTCTAATTCAGTTCAAACAAGAAAGATGATTAATTAAAGTGACACATAAAAATACTTGTGAATTTGTAATTGTTTGTTCATTGTTAACAGCGTGTACATCCTCTAAAATATCTGTAGATCAAATCATGCCAATGGATCAGAAATCATTAATTAATTATATTGAAGTAGTTCCATATGAAAATGGGTTTTATTATGTTGATGATCAATTAGAACTTAATTATTATGATTTAGAAAATTCTAAAAATCTAATATTAGGTCCACTAGATGAAAAAACAGATAGCTATACATATTCTTATATGGGATCAACTATATATAAATATGATAATCGTCTGTGTTATCTAACAAATTATACAAATAATGAAGGTATTTCATATTCTTCATTAACATTAGAAAAACTAGATGGGAATGAGATTCGTAGTGAATTTGATTTAAATTATTCGGCAACTCAATTTTTAATTCATGACGGATATGTTTTTTGTTCAGAACTATGTAGTGATGAAAGTTGGAGAATTCATATTCATGATTTATCAGGGAAAGAAATTAGTGTTATAGATGAAGAAGCATATGTAGATCATTTGATTGCGGATGGAAAAAATGTATACTATACAACTAAGTCTAATAATAAAACTGTATTAAAATATATTGATTGCAATGACTTATCAAGTCATTTAATTGATATTAATTTTCAAACATTTATATTTGAAAATTTAGACAAGATTTCTGTATATTCATGTGAGTATAAAGAATTAACTGAAGACACAATTATTCATTCATCAATTGTTGAGTTAAATACAAAAGAAACAATCTTCACAATAGATAATTCAATCATAAATTATTTTGATAAAGATTATATTTATACTTCTTCAACAAATAATAAAGATGTGAAATATTGTTTGTATGATTGGAATGGAAATCTTGTAAAAGAAATCATACCTTCTGAAGAACTACTTGGAAAAGAGTATAATACAAGTAATATGTTTTGGAAGACAAATGGATCACAAATCATTCGAATCATAAATCAAAATATCATTGCTAGTGCAACGATACAGAATAGTGATCGTTTATATATATGTAGTATAGAAAATGAATCGTGTAAATTTTTGAATTCAGAGGGGAAATAAAAAGAATAACTAGTATGAACATTGGCATTCAGTTATTCTTTTTTGATATAAAATATATTTCATTCACTCATTTTTTCTAACTTTTCTTTAAACAAATGATTAAATATCGCAATGACTCTACCAACACATAACATCGCTAATATTGTTCCAAGCCCAACACCATAGAATGGTTTAGAAAATATAAATCCAATCAATATCGTAGAAATTAGACAACAAAAATCAAATATATTTTTGGTGAGTCCTAATTCTTTTTTGATTTTAAAAGCAGTGGCACTGACAATACCATCACCTGGGTTTGGGATAATATGCATATCGACTGTTAAGGCAGCTCCAACTCCAGTACAAAATACACCAAACAACAAAACAATAACTTGTAATGGAAATGAATCAACAGAGAAAGTAAGCATATTAGCAAATAAATTCATAAATCTAGTAAATACGATGCTAAATGGAATTTGTAAAACAACTTTCCAATCCTTTAGTAACACATATTCCGCAACAACTAATACACAATACCAAATAAACGTTGCATTTCCGAAGTTCATTCCAGTGATTCCAGAAAAAACATACGCAATAGAAATAATTGGAGAAACACCTAAATTAGATTTTGTGTTCAGTGTTAAACCAAGCGCTAAAATAATAATTCCTAAAAAATAAAAAAACCATCGATTAATATTCTTGTTCATGTTTATAATAATAACATGATTGGCACAGATATTGTTTATATTCCAAGAATTAAATTAGAAGAATCATTTATTCGTTATATATTAACAGATGATGAATATTCTGAATACTTACTTATTAATAATGATAAAAGAAGAAAAGAATATATTGCAGGCAGGTTTGCAGGAAAAGAAGCAATTTTCAAAGCAACACAAGATCAAGAGTATTTATCTTATTCTATATTACACAAAGAAAATGGATGTCCTTATGTAAAAGAGCATCCTGAAATACAAATATCCATATCACATGATGGTGATTATGCATTAGCTTTTGTTATCAAAATAGATGTTGAATTCTAAACGAAACATTTACATAAAAAATAGAAAATGTTAAATAGAATTTAGAAAATGAAAAATGGGCATTCATGGATTATGCAATTAAAGAGGTAATTTATAATGAATGAAATGATTGAATTAAAAGAGGTTAGTAAATCATTCAAAGGGAATTTAGTGTTGGATAATATTAATTTAGAAATTTCTAAAGGTGAAATAATTTCATTTATAGGTGAAAATGGATCTGGAAAAAGTACTTTAATTAAAATGATTGCTGGTTTAATATACCAAGATGAAGGTTTAATTACTATTTTCGGAATTGATAATCATAAGAAAAAAGCATTGAAGAAATGTGAATTTGTTTTCGAAAGTGGACAAGGTTTTTACGGCTATTTAACTGCATTTGAAAATATTCGATATTTTCTAGGACTAAACAAAATAAATTTTAAATCTGTATTAGATGAATATAATTTTTTTTGTGAACAATTTAATTTTAATCAATACATCAACAAAAAAGTGGATGAATTATCACAAGGAAATAGACAAAAGATGGCATTGATTACATCTTTATTAAGTCAACCAAAAGTGTTGATATTGGATGAACCAACCAATGGATTAGATGATAAAAGTATTAATATATTATCTGAAATCTTAATTTCAAAAAATAGAGATGAAAATATGACAATTCTTATCACTTCTCATGACATGAACTTTATGAAGAAAATCAATTCCAAAATAATACTTGTTGAAAATAAAAAAATCTTAGAAATACAACGAGGTTAAAAGCATGTGGTATAACTTGAAAGTGGAATTCCGAAGATATTTTAATGAGATGATGAGTTTTAAATTTAATCTATTTTTTGCGAACATTGGTTTAATTTTGTTTTTTAATGGAATAATGAAATATTCAAACATTCAAAATAAGGAAAGTGTTTTAATTTTATTATTCTTTTGGTATTTTGCTACGCATGGGTTTATTAATATTGATTACATTATTGAGGAAGAAATAACGGATAATACATTCGCTCATGTTTTGATGACTGGAACATCATTTTTGGAAGTTATAATTTTAAGATCTTTTATTCAAGTGTTTTATGATTTTTTTAAAGCTGTAATTGTTTTTGGGCTTGTTTTAAATTTTGGAGAATATGATTTTAGTTGGCTGAATTTACAAAATGGATTAATAATCACTGGTTTGTTAATAATTGGTATATTCATTTCATATTTTATAGGACTGATTATTGGTTCTCTTACTTTAAAATATAAGAAAGTTTCAGCATTACCAAATTTGTTTTATTATTATGTATTGTTCTTTGGAGGCATATTATATAGTTATCCGAATTTTAAACTGATAAATAGAATATGTTATTTTTTACCGTTTCTTCCAATTAAAAATATAACTGTAGCGTTACAAAATAATATGAATATTGGTGCTGACAATATTATGATTTTATTAATACAATTTACATTATATCTTGTATTAGGGCTCTTTTTTTATAATAGATATTTAAAAGAAATAATAAAAAAAGGAAGTGTTTTTTATGCAATGTCATTAAGTTAAGAAACAAAATTCAATGACAATGTCAGTAAAACAACAAAACCAGGTAGTACTACTGTAATGGTAGCTTCTATACCTGGTTTTC
>CAVGYR010000150.1:0-4145 GCA_963633325.1 uncultured Treponema sp. | reverse complement strand
CACTAATATCGTCTTCTAGATATAAATTTATATATTTAATTGTATTTTCTTTATCACCAAGTTTATTATAAAAAAGTATTAAATCTTTTGTATGTTCAGCCTTGTTAAGTATAGATAAATTATTATCTTTAAGATTAATATACTTCATGGCTTTATCAAAATCTGATAATTCTAAATAAATATTAATCATTTCTGAATAATAACATACTAATTGTTCACTATCTGATGTTTCTCTGATTTGACTAAGTAAAATCGTAATCGCATCTTTTGTATTTTCTAGGTTGAACAACATGCTAGCTTTATACGACAAAGCGCGTGCATATTCAAGCGAAAAAATATCGCATTTAGCGATAAAACTATCAATCTTTTTTAGATTAATTTTTTTATATTCAAGATTTAGTATGTCATTAATGTTCATAAGGCGTATTCTCCTACATAAATTTAATTACATCATCTATTATAACTACATAATGATTATCTTTTATAGCCCCAGGATTTATAAAAACAATATCATCATAAATTATGTTAGATTGTATATGTGTATGACCATAAAAAACATAATCTGCGCCTAGACTTAAAGCCCTGTAATATAAGTTTAACATTGAACTTTTAACATTATATTTATGACCATGGGTTATAAATATTTTTTTGTCATCAACTACAATAAGTTTTTCTTCTTCAGATTCTTCTTTATCACAATTTCCATCTACACATATATAATTAAGATTCTTTAAAATATTAATATCTACGCCTCTATCTCCTAAATTAATCTTAGTAAAGTCCTTATATTCCTCACTTATTTTTAAGAAGAAATCTAAGTTTTTATGTATATCGCTAGTTATTAATATTTTCACGTATTATTTCCTCTATTTTTTTGAGTGCATTCTTTCTATGACTTATCTTATTTTTTTCTTCTTTTGAAAGTTCAGCCATCGTTTGACCTAACGTAGGTAAATAGAAATAAGGGTCATATCCAAAACCATTGTTTCCTCTAGGGGTTAGGATAATTTCACCGTTAACACTACCTTTGACCGTGAAACTTTCACCGTTAGAATTTATAAAACAAATCGAACATATAAATGATGCACTTTTATCATCTACATTTTTAATATTTTTTATTAGTTTTTGATTATTATTAAAATCATTACAATCATTACCTGCATAGCGATGCGAATAAACACCGGGTTCGCCGTTTAAGCCATTACAACAAAGGCCCGAATCATCCGCTAGGACTGGTTTATGATATAAGTCATAAATAGTTTTAGCTTTAATATAGGCATTTTCTTCAAATGTTGAACCATTTTCTTCTATTTCTGATGTGAAATTTATATCATGAAGGGATAAAAATTTAATATCTAAATCCGACAAAATATCTTCAATTTCTATAATTTTATTCTTGTTATTGCTTGCGATAATTAATTCCATAATAATAACCCTCAAATTATGTAAATTATATCATTATTTTTTTACATTTAAAATAATTTTGATATAATAATTTTAGGTGATTTTATGGAAGAATTAAATATTAAAAATAAAATTATTAAGTACTTCGATAATACATTTATAATAGGCCTTTTTAGTATAATTTGTTATTATTTTGTATTCAATGATTTTGGTACCATCCTCGTATATATTATTAGATCGATGTTTTCTAGCATTCAAATAAATACTAATAGTTACGCCGCCTACAGAGCACTTAGTAATGCAATAATTTACATGTTTTTGTTTGTAATACTTATCTATTTAAATAAGTCTTTTATCAAAGAAGATTATAATAAATATCACGATCAAGGTAATTTAACCCTATACGTTTTAATATTTGTATGTTTTGCATTCTTCTTGAATTTAGCAAGTTCAGTGTGGGCGCGTCAAATTACAAATGGACTAGATATTTCTACAAGTGAGAATCAGTCATCAATTGATTCGATTATGGATTATTTACCCGGGGTGTTAATATTTGCGCCTATAACAGTTATAGTAGCACCTATCGTAGAGGAATTAATTTTTAGAAAATCATTTTTCAATATTATAAAAAATAAATATTTAGCTCTTTTAATTTCAGCTTTCGTCTTTGGTACTATGCATGTAACAAGTACTTATTCTCTTCTTTTAACTAAGGGATATTCTATCACTGATTCTCTTTATTATACATTTGGCTTTGGTCTTTCATATTATGCGATGGGTATTTCATTTGGTTTGTCATATATAAAAAGCGATAAGAACATATTAGTTCCTATCGCAATTCATATGGCAAATAATTTTGTAGCTACTGCAGCTTCTATTATTTTAATTCCTTTATTCTTTTAATAAAATATTCTCGGTAATAAATTTGTGCATAATTTAGTGCACTTAAATTATTACCGTCTTTTTTATTTAATTGATATTTATTTAAATATCTATCAAACAAATCATTATTGTTAGTAATAATCGCAAAAGATAAAGGAAAGTTTGATTTATAATTTATATAAAAAGATTCATTTGTTTTTGATATCAAGAAATCTTTAAATCTAGTGCTCGATACATCTAAAATAGATTCATCATATTTGTTTTTAAATTCGATGAAAGCTCCTGACTTAAGTAAAATACGAGTACAATCATAATCACAATTTCTAGCACAAGCGTAAAGCGCAGTTTCTAAATTATTATTTAAAAAATTAAGAGGAAATTTTAATTCAACAATTTTTTTAACAACATCAATATTCATACTTTTGCATGCAATATGTAATAATGTGTCTCCTTCGTTATTACGCGAATATAATAATTTAGGATTGGCATTATAAAGGAATTCAAAAAGTTCTACAGTCCCTGAATAAGCAGACAAACAAATTGCATTCTCGCCTTTATTATTTACGTAATCTATATTTGCATGTAAACTTAACAAAATATCAACCATTAAATTACGGTTATATTTTATCGCTAGCATTAACGCTGATTCGTTATCTTTATCAAGTAAATTAATATCAGTACCAGCTTTAATTAATACCTTAAATAAAGCAATCGAATTATTTAAAACCGCTAGATGTAAAGCACTATACATATCTTTATTTAAGGCATTCACATCAATATTGTTTAATATTAAGAATCTTGTTATCTCTAAATTTTTGTTCATTACTGCATAATGCAATAAAGTATTAGAGTACATATCTCTTGTATTAATTCTAATATATTTTAAATTGTTCTTAAGTCCTTCAAAATCATTATTTTTTATTATTTTAAAAATATCAACCATTAACGAACTCTATCTTTTAAATTTTTTCCCGGCTTAAAAGCTACTGTTTTTTGTTTAGGAATAGTCATACTTTCCCCGCTAGCAGGATTTATTCCATTTCTAGCTTGTCTTTCACGAACTTCAAATGTGCCAAAATTTGAGAAAACAACATTTTCACCATTTTCTAAACATTTAGTAATTTCTTCAAATAAAGCGTTGATAACAGATTCACAATCTTTAAGTGTTACATCTTGATTTAAAGCTACTGCTTTAATAATCTCTTTTTTGTTCATTAAATACTCCTTATTAAATCGAATTCAAATCTAATTTATAGTAATAATCTTTATTAGCTAATTGTAACAATAAAGTATCTTTATTAAAATAAAAACCTTCTACATTTTCATAATAATTGTAATAACCATAAAATAGCCCTGTATTAATATCATATTCAATTATACCTAAAAATTCTTTAAATATATATAAAATTTTATCTTTATAACAAATGTAGTCAAAGCTGCGAAGGTTATAAGATACGTTATAAATTTCTCTTGTATCAAGCTCTAATTTTTCGTCTTCATTTCTTACAACTGTTTCACGTAAAATCAAATTAGTATTAACAATATAACTAGTAGCTTTTACCTCAAATAATAAAAGATCAGTTAAACTTTTATACATATATGTTGTCTCGCTAGCCACAAAATCAATTTTTATATCATTATCGTTAATTTTTACATGATATGTACTGGTGCCATCAATAAAGTAGAAATCGTTGTGATTTATAATATAAAGATTACGTATATAAGAACCTTTAGTTATAAGTGTAGACGTAAATTCTTTAAATTCTAAGTCTATTTTAGTTAATGTCAAAAATGATGACATAGAATTAAAATAATATAAATAATACGAATCGTCTTCTTTTTTTAGTTCAGCTAAACCT
>CAVGYR010000149.1:0-4178 GCA_963633325.1 uncultured Treponema sp. | reverse complement strand
CTATAGCGAAAATTCTACTGACCAAATAAATGACCAAATAAATGACCAAATAAATAACTTGGATTTAGTTATTTTAAAAACCATTTATAATAATCCTGGAATCAAAGTACTGGGAATCTACGATGAATTAAAAGATAAATATGCATCATTAACATTAAATGTAATAAGAAATACTATTAAGAGAAATATAAAGCATTATATAGAATTTAGAGGCTCTAAAAAAACAGGTGGATATTACATAAAAAATCAAAAATAAATGATTTTTAAATTAAAAGTAATAAATTCTAATGATTTTCTAACAAATTAGCAAATGAAATGAGTTTGTTATATATTAATTTTAACAATGAAACAAATGCTAATTCCTAAATCATTATTTATTATTTAATAGAATAATATTGTAATTCTAGATATTATGAATACTCTAAATTAAGGGGCTGTGAAAAAACTCGATTTTTGAAAAATTGAGCTTCACAGCTTTTTTATGCATTTATTGAAAAAAGCTCGGGGAATCGAACACGGAGCTTCATTTATGGTAGAATATTATTTGGCCACAACATTCTACATGAGTTATTATACCACAAGACAAACCTTTTTGATATGTTCCTCAACTATAAAGGCTGAGGAAACCAAAAAAATTGATAGATTTTTAAAATTGTTAAGTGATTCTGGAGTTTGTGATTTATTACAAGAATGTATACATAAAGATGAAAGTAAAGGAGGAAGACCATCATATAATCAATATAATTTGTTAGCTACTATAATATATTCATTTGCATTTAGTAAAGCTTCTTTAAAAGATATTGAGGATTTATGCACTTTTGATTTAAGAGTAATTTATATCAATGAAAACAAAGTTCCTAGTTATAGAACAATAGGAAACTTTATAAATAATTTTATTGTTCCAAATAGAGATAGAATATTTTCTTTGATAACAAAACAAATTTTTAAGGAATGTAATCTAAAAATGGATAAAGCTTTTATTGACGGATCAAAATTTAAAGCAGATGCTAATAAATACAAATTTGTATGGAAACCAACAACGTTTCATACTAAATTAAGTGAAAAAATCAGATTACTATTACAAAAATATGATTTGAATTGAGGCTTACCTCAAGATGGAATTATTGAAACAAAATTAATAGCTGAAAAACTAACAGAGCTTAGTAATAAATTGATGCATTTAGATTTGAATTTAAAAGAAAATAAAAATTACAAGAAAGACCTGAATTTATTAGAAGAATTTTTGAATAAGAGTTTAGAATACGAGGAGAAAGAGAGGATTTGTGGCCCTAATAGAAATTCTTATTTTAAAACCGATCATGATGCTACCGCTATGTGTCTAAAGGAAGATTATTATTCAGGGCTTGGAAGTAACATGCATGCAGCTTATAATGTGCAATTATGTGTGATTTACGGAGTAATATCTTCTTTTGTCGTAACACAATCACGTTCTGATATAGTTGATTTTCGAAATATTGTTAGTAAACATTATGAAATGTACAACGAGTATCCTACTGCTATATGTGCAGATGCTGGATATGGTTCTTATGATAATTATGAATTTTTACATGAACATCATATAGGAAATTTCGTTAAGCATAATTCTTGGGAAGGTAATGTTTCAGGCTCTAGACCTAGTCAATATAGACTTAATGATGATAATACAATAACATGCCTAAACAAATTAATTGGCTACGTAGACAATACCATTACCACCCATCCTCGAAGTTCAGGTGCTGTATTTTATCGTGTTGATGGGTGTAACGATTGTAATTTTAGACTATATTGCAAAAGATTTATGAAAGATAAATCTCAGAATTTTAAGATTTTCGAAGTTAGGCAAAAACTTCAAAAATATATTCAAGAAGCTGAAAATAATTTATTATCACCAAAAGGCATTGAAATGCGTGTAAATAGAAGTTCACAAGTTGAAGGTGCTTTTGGAGTAATTAAACAAGATCTAATGTATGATAGATTTCGACGTACATCAATTGATAAAACTAGATGTGAGTTCATGTTAGTTTGTTTAGGATACAATATTAGAAAACTATTTAGATTTTTCGAAGGTAAGGCTAAATTTAATTATTGGACTGCACCTCCAAACTTGTCGCGTGAATCGTTTAAAAAACCAAGTGCTAAAAGATTATCAAATAAAGCTTCTAAAATAATAGATAAATCCGATAATCAGAAAGCAAAAGATAAGTATAAATACAAATAAAAAGACTGTGAAACTCAATTTTTTAAAAGTTGAGTTTTTTCACAGCCCCTTTTCTTATGCATAAACAAATTATAGTTATCTATTTCATTTGACCAAATAAATGACTAAATAAATTTTCATATCTAATAATGAATATAAATAAAAGAGATTTACCATATTATATTAAAAAGACTTTTAATTAACTACACTATAGAAAGTAGATTTACTAACTATTTGGTATTTTTTAATAACGTAGTACTCTTACATTCGAACACTAAAGCTTTATATTTTTTAAGTTTAAAAAGATACATAATTATCCGTTTTTATAAATATTTTTCAGTTAATTTAACAGAGTTTAATTTGTTTCTTGCCTTATAAGAAATTTAAGTTAAGACTGCTTTTGTAGATGAGATTCTTTTGCATCTTGTAACATTTTTTGTCTCGCATTACTTAACTGATTTTAAAGTTATTTAACTCCGTCATTTTGTGGATTTTCTACTTGTGGTGTTTCCTCTTGCGGATTTTCAACTAGGTCTTCTGGTTTTAAACTGGTATCTATATCCATTTTAAAAATATCAGCATTAGCTGGATCATTAAAAATTTTATCTAAATCTAAATCATCAAATTCATGTCCCTTTTCAGTTGTTTCAGTTGACTTTTCGATTTCTTCATCATCGTCATCTTTAACTTCGTATATCGTTTTTTTATTTGATAATTCTTCTTCTGAAATGGGCAAACTATACATACTACTACTTAAATGCTCAGGTCTTTTTAAATTTTCACTTGATTTATCAATTATAATTGCTTTTATGGCAGGACCTTCTAGTTCCTCTGTTTGTGTACGATCTGCAATCATACACACAAAATAGTGGGGTGTTTCTGATATTTTGTAAATATATTCATTATTTTTTAATAATTTTTTAGACTTGTTTAAAATTTCTTTTACTTCCATAATTATTTATTCTCCTCAATTGCATCTTTAATACGCTTTATATCAATTTCTTTATTATCTACTCTTAAAATTCTAGAATGACTTGGCAAATTTTCTCGTTTTATTAAATATTTTTGTAATTCTTTTCCTTCATATCTTTTTCCCGGTTGGGCGTCATAACTCTCGGGACTCCATTTTCCATTACAACATTAAAAACGTGTCCACTGCTTGTTTTTCTACTTAAACTGAAAACATACCTTGCTTTTTCACCGTCTTGTTTAATCTTTCAACAATATTATTATAAACTTGACTGTTACGAATTCCAGATATATCTTCCCAATCATTTTCAGTTGCACTGAAAAATGTTGCACAGTTTCCACCCCTAATATAAAAGTCATTTGGGTCAGTATTTGGAGCTGCTTTAACATCGTAACCTCTAAATGCATTTCGAATACAGTTACACAACGTTCGCAATTTATTTGATAATCTTTGCATTTTTGTAATACTTATTTACTTTAACTAAGTTACATTAGTTTTACTATAAATGATGTAATATACAAATTTAAGTGAAAATTCATAAAATTTAAAATCCCATATGTAATGCCTATAGGAAAATTAAATATTATTTTTGGTATACTTGTATCTTGCATTCATGTTTAAGCGTCTTAGAATTATATGCAATACCAATAAGTAAGACTTTTCCTTTATAATTACCTAGAGAATTAACATATTCTTTTTCTTTAATTTGTTTAATCGCATTGTCGCAAGTATCATCAGCTTTAAGTTCAATAATATAAGGTGTGTGAACATTATCATTTGGAATAAATATTAAATCGCATCTACCTAGTATTGATAAATCCTCTTTCTTTACATGATAATATTTTCTAGCATAATTATAAGATATTAGAGTAATAACTCCTAATACATCTTCTTTGTTCTTATTAAATGTAGAAGCTAGTTCTTTATGATTTCTTTCTATAATTTGACTTACAAAGTCTTCATTCAATTTCATTGTTTCATCGTACAATTTTTGAGAATAAACAATTGGAT
>CAVGYR010000148.1:0-4178 GCA_963633325.1 uncultured Treponema sp. | reverse complement strand
CCTGTAAACAATAGAAAACTATAGATATTATTAATATGATCCATTTCACGATAAGTAAGTTCAGGCCTAATATATTTTGTTAAAGACTTCCCTTGAACAAGTTGTTCAAACTCTTCATGAAGTTCATCATTTCCATTTCTAATATAATTCACGACAAGATCATTGCTACTGGTGTTAGCCCAAAAAGAAGTAGGTTTATAGGACGGGAAACTTGACTTTTTATCCACATACATGAGCGTACTCCAAGGATTGTAGATTTCGACATTCCCAAACAAGTATCCATCATACCATTCTTTAACTTCATCCATACAACTTGCTAGATTATAACTTTCTAATAAATACAAGACTTCTGTTTCATTAAACCCAAAATATTCATTCTTCATTTCATCTAGTAAAGAATACGTTTTAAAATTATTTAGACCTGTAAAAATGCTCTCCTTAGAAATACGAAGGCAACCCGTCATTATACCTTTTTCTAATGCATCATTCGTTTTAAGGGATGAAGAAAAGACACTTCTTAGAAATTCGACCATCTCATCATAAAAATTATTTTGATAGGCAGATTGTAAAGGAACATCATATTCATCAATTAAAATAATGACTTTTTGATGATAATAACTATACAAAGCTTGAGATATTACTCTTAATGAAATTTTTAAATCTTCAACATCAGATGTGCGATTATGCAATTTATTTAAAATACCTTTGGTTGTATCGGTTAATTGAGAAGCAGACAAAATCTCTAAATTCTTTTCTAGCAACTCATAGATGATGCTTGAAAGTGATGAAATTTGAGCATCAAAAGTAGTATTTTTCATTTCTTTTAAAGAAATAAATAGGACTGGATACTTATTCTGATGTTTTAAAGCATCTTTATTTTTAGAAATATTTAGCCCATCAAAAAGATAACTATTTTCTTTTTCTTTAATCGAAAAGAAATAATAAAGCATAGACATATTTAATGTTTTGCCAAATCGACGAGGCCTTGTATATAAAGCCACCTTTTCCTTTAAAATATCATCTATAAACAATGATTTATCTACATAATAATAATTGTTATCTATTATCTCTTTAAAATTTTCAATTCCAATCGGCAATAATTTCATAAGAACGTTCCTCTCATTGGTATTATAATTTATATTTTTGACTTTTTCTATTAAAAAAAGCCAATAAGCACGCGGCTTAAAGGCTTTCTATTTCGAATATTTTTCAGAATATGTATCTGTTATATTTGTTGGCAATTCAAAATGCTGGTAATCCTTTCGATCCGTCCAATCTCCTCCCCACTCAAATCCTTTCTCAATGAATAGTTTATAACACAAATCGTCTTTGTTTATTTTATAGTCAAATTCTTGAGTTCTATCAAGATAAGCTTCTCCTATACTAGGCTCGATTACTTCTTCTGTCGTACCATCATCATTGGTTACAATTTTATGATAAGGGTTATACAAAGTATTAATATCTACAGCCATACCTAGTCCGTGCTTTGAGATTTTGGTCGTATGTGATATAAACCTGAAATTAAAGGATGAGGAATTATTATCACGCATCATGATTTCATCGTCAGCCATATAATTATCCGGAAGCACCATACGTTCTATTGGATAACTTGCATCATAAAGCTTCTCAAAAATTTCTAAAACATCTTCCGCAATCCGTTTATGTACTACCATCTCTCCTTGATGTGTATTTCCATCTTTATCCTTATGCAAAACAAGCAAATAACGAAGATCTTTACGAGGAACAATACAATCTTCTTTATAAGTATTTCCTGCCTTCATCCTTTCAAATAAATCATCTGATATTTCATGAATCGAAAACCCTTCTCTATCACTAATCACTTCACTTTTAGAAATATTGCAACCGGTTAATAACGCAAAAACCAACAAGCATAAACATATGGTACGACATTTCTTTTTAAAGCTATTCATCATTAAAAAAGTACCTTCCTAACACACATATTATATCGCGAGAGCACTCATTCTCTCCACTTAAATTACACTATTTTACACTATCCCAATAACAATAAACATGTGAGATAGCACAGTGCCTACTGCACATCCTCTAACAGTTCTTCTACATCAATTCTCTATATAGATCAAATATTAGAAAGCTCAATTTTCAGTTAGCAAACACACTAAGCCTATTTCTTATTTTGTCATTTATTCGGTCATTTATTTGGTCATCATTTGACCAAATAAAATTAAATAATGTAACCATGAAGAAATCACTAGTAGGACTTGTTATTTTAGCTTCCTATTTTAAAAATTAACAATCTTTTGTTTGGCTGCGAATGATTTCTTTGATATTTACAGCCGAATAAAGATGACGAGCAAATTAAATGAGTGATATCAACTATCCGTCTAAAGGCAATCATCAACAAAGTGATTCAGCATTTCTAGTAATGTATCATAGGAATGATAATGCTTTTTCTTTATGCTATTTTGAAATAGAAAAGTGTTAAAGGTTGCAAAAATCTATTCCAGAATATTGATTTTTATATAAATCAGCAACTATAATAGAATAGAAAAATGTTAAAAGTTGCAAAAATCTATTCTAGAAAGGCGTAATATATGAAAATTCATAGAGATTTTTATTTAGAAAAATTAATAAAAAGAAAGAACAATGGTTTGATAAAGGTCATTACCGGCATAAGAAGATGCGGAAAATCATATTTATTGAACAATATCTTTTATCACCACTTATTAGAAAATGGCATTGATGATGCCCATATTATTCGTTTTGCCTTTGACTCTGCTGATGATCTTTATTTAATTAATGAAAATCTTATTCAGATAGAAAAAGAAAAGCGCGGCGTTAATCCAGAAAAGTTCACATCTTATATTCGTTCAAAAATTATCGATAATAAAATGTATTACTTACTATTAGATGAAGTACAAATGTTAGATTGTTTTGAAACTGTCTTAAATGGCTATCTAAGAAAAGAAAATATAGACATTTATGTAACTGGAAGCAACGCAAAACTTCTATCAAAAGATATCGCCACTGAATTTGCTGGCAGAGGAGATGAAATTCATATGTATCCACTAAGCTATGCTGAATTCATGAGCGTTTATAAAGGTGATAAGTACATGGGCTTATCCGAATACATGTTATATGGTGGAATTCCATTGGTTGTTCTTCGTGAAGACCCTAACGATAAAGCTATTGCTTTACAAAATTTATTCAATGAAATATATATCAGAGACATCACTAGTAAAAACAAAGTAAAGAATATGGCTGAGCTAGAAGATTTATTAAATATCTTATCTTCTTCTATTGGCTCTTTAACGAATCCTGAAAAACTTCGAAACACTTTTAAGAGTGTCAAGAAATCTAAAATCACCTCAGCAACAATAAAAAAATATTTAGATTATTTCGAAGATTCTTTTCTGATTGAGTCGGCACTTCGCTACGATATCAAAGGTAAAGCATATATTGAAACGCCAAAAAAATATTACTTTTCTGATTTAGGGCTGCGCAATGCTAGAATCAATTTTCGCCAATTTGAAGAAACACATTCTATGGAAAATGTAATCTATAATGAGCTACGTATGCGTGGCTATAACGTTGATGTTGGTGTAGTTCCTACTGCAGAAAAAGATAAATCAGGTAAGGTTGCCCGTAAAGCGCTAGAAATTGATTTTGTTTGTAATTTGGGATCGTCTAGATATTATATTCAATCTGCATATTCTTTGCCCGATGAAACAAAACGTACTCAAGAAATTAGACCTTTCAAAAAAATTGATGATTCTTTTAAGAAAATCATTATCACTAAAGATATTGTTCAAGCTCGTTATGATGAATATGGCATTCTAACTATGAATATCTATGATTTTCTACTCGATCCAAGAAGTCTTGAAAAATAATACTATTGGCATAAAACCAATTTTACTTAATATATCTATAGATCATTTATTCTGAAGAAGTAAAATCCACTTTATTTTTTTGCGTTTTAAAGCGGATTTTATTTTTTGTCTTCTTACCATTCCTTACCACATTTCCTCTAGAAAATGTGCCTGTTCATATTTTAATGCCTCTAAAAGCATGAGGGAAAAGCCTCGATAATTGTAGAACGACACAATATTTTACCCAGAAAACGACACTTTATTTTACCCAATCATGGCATCTTTCTTCTGTTCTTGAATATATTTGTAATTTAGTCTGACATTCTACAT
>CAVGYR010000147.1:0-4186 GCA_963633325.1 uncultured Treponema sp. | reverse complement strand
AAACGGCAATAACAAGATCTCTACCAGCATTATTAGGCTTAGACTTAACAGATAATGAGCTATTATAAAAATTAAAAGACATCAATTAGATGTCTTTTTTTTAAACTGTTTTTCTAGTTCTTGCCTTCTCAATTATTAATTCATGAATAGTTTTTACTTTAAACTTTTTAACAATTTCGTCAAGTCTTATTGGTTCGAAATCAACTACATCAGAACAAATATTTACCATAGCGGAGTTATCTGTCCAATATATAGAACGAGTTTCTGCACCATGCACATGCCCATGAATATTTATTCCATAAGGTAATTGGATAGGCTCATGACTCAATAAAATCTTAGATGAGATAAACAATGGGCCATCATAAACGCAATCAAACATTCTATTATCCACATGCTTAACAAATTCTGATTCACAGATTTCACAAATTAATGGGGCATTATCTACAGTAAAAATTTCTCTAAAGTCGGGATCTTTTCTTTGTTCTTCTATAAAAGCTTTTCTGTCATTTCTAAATTGTTCAGCTTCTTCTTTAGTCAATGGAATCCAGTCTTCTTTTCGTTCATAATTAGAACTGCCTTTATCATGATTACCTTTAATTAAAATTTTATAAGCTCCTTTTAATTTTCGAACGTAAGATTCATCGCCTATATCACCAAGAATAATTAGAGTATCATTTTTGCCTACTTTGGCATTAATATTTTTAACAATTTCATCTGCTTCTGGCCAATTAGGATTCATTAACTTGGACTCAGGATCATTAAAATGAGGATCAGAATAAAGCCAAATCACTCCACCATCTTGCCAACAGTTAAATTCGTCATAAAGTTTAAGTTTCATTAATAAAGAACTCCCTTCTTTAGATCGTCTACGTTTTTAAATGTACCTATATCATTTGGGCTATACATTGTGCCTACAGTAAATGCCGAATAGTCATTCCCAAAGATAGGAATTTCAATATCTGCTTTATGAGCTGATTCTTTAAAACGAATTGTTAAATATTTTCCGTCAGGCTGCTCCAGTACGCCAATACAGTCAACTTTTTCATAGAACGGATAAATAAGACTACTTAAATAATTAAACTCTTTATTAAGTAAAGCAGGCATATCTGCATATAACCAATCAATAATGTCTTCAAATGTATATACTTTAGTACCAGTTGTTTCTCTAATATAATTTTTAAGCTCATTAAATAATAGTCTTTCAGATTGTAAGCTTTCTTTGCAGTAGCTCATTATATGCATGAGATCATCGTTATATTTATCTGCATTCTTCATAGATTATTCTCCTCCAATTGCTTTATATAATTTCCTCTTTAGTTGTCATCTGGGTCTTTCAAAATAAATTCTAGACTAATTTTTTTATAGCCGCTGCCGAAAAGCTTCGTAAAAACTTGATTTTTTAAATTTACTCCAGTGAGTCGATTATCAAGCCAAAGCTCCGTATCAACCTCGCCATTTTCTTTCTCGCCTAAAAAATTGCAAGAATATATACAGCCATCACACCACTTAATGTTCTTCATTCTAGATAAATTACTCATTACTTTAACTCCTTAAATAGTTTATTATTTCATTTAGTTTGTATTGAACTTGCTCTCTTTGATCAGCAAGTTGGCCCTTACGTAATTTTTCTTTGTCAATAAGCTGGGCATAATAAGTTGGTTCATACTCAGAAACTTTATGCTCAAATGTATATTTTTCTAATTCTCTAGTAAGCTGAGTCGGGTCATCCACAACATCTCGTCTAAGAATGGCTATAATACTATATTTATCAATATGGTCTAGGCCATCATCTCTAACATAGTTATACTTCATGTCGCTTTCTTGAATATAAATTTCTACAATGTGACCTGCATTAATAAAATGACCATCTATTGTTTTTAAAAATTTCATAAACTAGTATAAGTCTAATTCGTCTAGCGTGTAAGCTTTATCAGGCTCCATGCCTTTAAATAAATCTTTTGTTCCAGGAAACCATAAACTAGGCAGGCAAAAATCAGGCATATCTAAAGCTTCTTCTGTATACTGAATATCTAAAAGTATACCATTATCTTCTTCAACTTTCGTAATTGTTTCTATAAAATCAACATAATCTTTTATAGTGTCTAATAAGTTAGTTTTTTCTTCATTTGTTAAAATTTCCATAATTTTATTACCTCTCTTTACATTAATAATTATAACGTAAGGCAATAAAAAAAGAAACTAGTTTTTGTTAGTTTCTTTTGCTTTCATAAAATATCTGCTAAATAGCTCTGTTGCATCTTTCTTCTTTGTTTTTGCCAGATCAGTTGCTAATAGCTCTGCAGTTTTATTCATATTTGTAATAGCCTCAGCCACTTCTTTTGGAACTTCATAATATTTACCCCCTACTGTAACTACAGCAGTATCATATTCATCTTCTAAAAGTTCATCGTAATCATCTACTGATGATAAGAAAAACTTAAGCTGCATGTAGATTATAGCAAAACTAGCTCCAGCAAGTAAAGTAAAAAAATATCAAACTAAACCATAAAACGTAATTACCATTTATCTCCTCCATTTCATAAATATCAAATCAATAAAATTAAAGTCCAAATTCAAGTTCATCAAATTGTTTGAAGCGTAAACTAATCTCCTTAACTAATCTCCTTTTACTATGTTATATTCTTTTAGACGATTACGAATTGTGGCTAAGCTACATTTAAAATACTCCGCGCATTCTTCTCTAGTTTTTTTAAGAATAACATGTTGATAATAAAGATCTTCTTTTAAAATCAGGCAGCGCCTGGATCTTTTTCTTTTTTCAATATTGTACTCTTTTAATTTTTTATAGATTGTATGAACAGAACAGCCAAAATATTCAGCAATTTTTGTTATGGGCTTTTTAAGCGCTATGTATTGAACCATTAAGTCCTCTTTTAAAATTTTAATAGTTAAATCTTTTTTAATTTTGTATTTTTGCAATAACTGAATAAACTGTGCCTGGCCGCACTCAAAATGTTCTAAGCACTGATCTAAAGTTCAATTTAGCTCTATATAATAATGATATACTTCATTATAACTAAGAGCTATAGGACTATGCTTATTTTTTATTTTTCTAAAATTACAAGCTTCAACATGCTGTTTTATAGTATATTCAGGCACTCCTAAAATTTTGGCACACTCTTTTCGTGTTAAACCACGTCTCAAGTATAGGTCTTCTAATAACTTATCATCAATCTTGTACACAGATATAGATTTATTTCGTTGCTCTTGCGTTTTCGTAAAATTCCATTGCGATAATCTTCTATTTATAACATGCAGTGGCACACCTAAGATCTCAGCACACTCTTTTTGGGATTTATTTTGAATTATATAAAGATCGAAGCTCTTACTTTTATCTATAGGCCATTTTGTACTTGTTTGCCTTAGTTTTTCTTTTGTTTCTTCTGTATGCTTGGGGTATTCTCCACCTGCAGTTATATTAAATCCAAAATCATGCTCATTTGAATGAAATAACTTTATTAGAGCCTTTTCCTTATCGCAAGCTTGCTTTTTTGATAAATTTTCAAATAAAACCTCGTGCTTAAAACTATCTCAACCATATTTTTGAATGGTATTTCAAAAATAAGAATTACCTTGATATCCTCTACCTTTTCGCCATCTTTTTTCAGGTTTTGCACAAGTAATTCCTACATATTTTCTACTATCAAATAAAGTATGCATATAAACTATATAATTATTTTCCATTATAAATTAATATACAATATTTTTTGTTAGCAATTTAGCTGTTCTTCGAAATTATCAATTACATATACATTTACTTTATGAGTTAAAGCAGTGCACGCATCTAGAGCAATTATGCCTTCATCTATAAATGGTTCGCTATGCATCTTATGGTCGCATGGATCACCAACATATGTTGTAAAAACTTTTTCTGGAAACTCTACTCCGATCCTATGAATATATGTATGCCCATAACTTGTATGCCAGTGCCCGCATACTACTTTTTTACTAGGATGTCTAACATCTAATGACCAATAATACCCGTTGTATTTGAAAAATTAAATCTTTTCAAATTTTGTACTTCATAGGATCCTTTTTCCTCATAAAAGAGTACTCAAGTTTGGTTTGATCCTCCATACTTAGGTATCAACGAATACCCTAAATTATATATTTTTTAACAACCAAATATATAATTTGCTAGGTTTATAGCAGCATTTATATCTCT
>CAVGYR010000146.1:0-4210 GCA_963633325.1 uncultured Treponema sp. | reverse complement strand
TAACTCCTAAAGCAGTAATACCAACAAATTCTTCTTGGCATTCATAACAATCATCGTAAGCAGTACATAAAAAAGTTCCTAAATAACTATTAATTTTAGCCTCTTTTTCCTTTTCGCTCATTTCAGCTAAAATTAGATTCGTAAATTCTTCTACATCTACTTTTTCTTTTTGTTCAGGCAAAGCTAAGTATGTAGGAGTAGGCTTATTTTGACATAATAATATACAACAAATTACTGCTATTACAATAATGGGCAATAATAATATGCCTACATGAAACCAATTAATCTTTCTTTTCTTCATTTGCGACCTCTATAAATTTATCTAATAATTCATCTAATGTATCCGCGCTTAACTTTATTCTCTTTATTGTCGATTGTTGGCTTAAGGGCATTACTAAGTCATTACCTAGCCCAATATTACGTTCATATATATCAATATCCATAGAAAATTCCTCTATTATTGCCCCATGCATTTTATCTGAGAATGCAAGAACCATAGGCAAGTAAATATATAAACGAATTCTATCGTATACAGTTTTAAACATATCTTCACTGAGTTGTTCAAATCCCAGTTCAGTTAGTCGATCTACTGTCTCTTTGTACACAATTTTTCTAGTTTCTTCATCCAATCTTTTCATAAATTCTCTTTTCTTTATAAATATTATACGATAAGGACAAATAAAAGTAAATAAAAAAAGAAGAATATTTCTATTCTCCTACTTTATAGTAAATTGGATTACTCGCCCCTGCTAAGTAAACAGAAGCTATTTGTGCAATTCCATTATAATTTCCATGTAATGCTAAGCCATCGCCTAAATATACAGCCCAATGCTGTGTACCTAAACCCCCATTAGAATAGTATATAAGGTCTCCTGCAATAGGATAATCCGTATAACTTCTATTCGTTGGATTTTGCCCTAAGCATTTTTGATAAAATAGCTTAGCGATTGACCAGCAATCACCCTTATAGCCAACTAAACTTCTCGCTACTGCCCAAACATTTCCATAGACTTGTTCATGAATGGCTCTAAGACGTGCATATTCTTGTTCTAAGCGACGTTCTTCCTCTTCAGCTATATCTAATAGCATTTGTTCATTTGTCTCATAGAAGCCATTTAAATAGCTTTTATGGGTGTTTGGTAATTTGAGCTCTAAGTAAGTTTTTTCCTCTATACCTGATATTGGATTTAAACAGGATATAAAAGCTAATAATATAATTCAAATAATTAATATTTTCTTCAATTAATCTCCTCCACGTACAATGAAATCTATGAGTTCATCTAACGACCCAAATGAATATTTAGTTTGGTTTATAAATAAATAATACTCTTCATAGTCTGACATTTCTCCGCATGGGTATACCTGTATATTAATGTCTTGACTAGAGTACTCAAGCAATACCTGATGTGGATTTGAGGTAAATCCAAGTGATTCTAAGTATTTAGTTTCGTCATCTAATGTTTGGTCGGCTTCTTCTAACCGATCTAATAAATCTAATAAGTTATCATAAGAACCAATTTCAGTAGGTATTAGCTCACGGCTCCATATAACCCACGCAGGGCTTATTCGTAAAGATATAGTCATTTTGTCTGGATTTTTATCTAAATTAGGGGTAATTTGCTCTAGGTCAGCCTTAAAATATTGGCTTCTAAGATAAATAGGATGAAGCTGATTACTATTAGGGGATAAGCTATGTGCATATTTATGATTACATACTTCTTTAAATTTATCTATAACTTTACAAGTATAATTATAATATAAATCTTCTAGAACTTTTTGTATACCATCACCAATTTGAGTTTTAAGCGCTTGTACCGAATATAGGGAACTGAGCTCTAATACTAAATATTGCACTTCATAAAAGCTAGAGTCCCAGGATACCCTAAACACTGGAAAACCATCATAAGAAGCTACATATTCATAACCGGCGGGACATTCCGTAATCTCAGCCATACTTGCATTAAATATATTTTGGAGAGCGGCGTATACCAATAGTTCTTCTCTTGTATTCATATGTTATTCTCCTCCTCTTATAATAAAATCTAAAATTTCGTCTAAGCTATTAAATGCATAGAGCTTTTTTGTGCCGGCATGTCCTTCTAGCATTAATCTGTATCTACCACCTAAAAGGCCTAGCCAAATAGTAATATCAATATTTTGATTATAATACTTTGCCCCGGTAGTATCAATTTCCATAAATCCAAGGTTTATTAATTGTGACATTTCCTCAACTAAAGTATACTCGGCCGCTGATAAATCATTTATAAATTGCATTAATTCACTGTAAGAATTAATTCCTTTTGTAGTTAACGGTCTTTCAAGACAATCTGGAAATCTTGATGAGGGTTTAACAAATACATAAACAGTAAGAGTCCCTGGGTCTGAGAATAGGTGGGGCGGTTGAAGCACTATAGAATCTGTCTTAAAATGAGGAGTATCAACAACAATATTATCTGTGACTTGCGCCACAACTGGTTGTCTTATTATTTGTTGATAAAGGTCTACGACATCCCAAGCAGCCTTAGCATGCGTTTTTATTTCATTCTCTATGTCAGTAAAATCAGAATCTCCACAAATAGTTGTTATATAAAAACAATTAGGAATTGGCTCTATACTCGCTATCTGGTATTCGTCCTCCCACCAAGTTATTTTTAGGATCGGATGTCGACAGCCCCAATATAAAGTAAGCGAATAGCCATCCCCTTCTATATCAACAAGATTTAGCATAGCGGGACCGAACAGATTTACAATAGCTTTCCTCATCATCATATCATTTGTCATAATGTTTCCTCTTTTCATAAGTATTATAACATAGTTTATAAGAAAAGTAAAATAAAAAGCAGCCTATTTTTGCTGCCTTATTATAAGATAAACCATCTGCTAACTTAAAACTTGCCTTTATTTGATAAAAGTAGGTTAACAATCACGTTTATCATTATTAATATTATAATACAAAATTTCTGAAATGTAAACTAGAAATCTACATAGAAGTTTTTGTCAATCAATGAAATATCTCCACCCTTTGCTATAGAAAGAATAATATCAGCATCTTCCTTTTTAGCAACTGTTTCTGTACCTTGGGCTAATAATAGTAATCTTAGGTACTCATCTAAAGATAATACTACTTCATCGCTATAAGAAGGTTTCCATTGATAAATACCAGTTGCAGTAGGTTCTTGACCAATATAGCGAACATATTTGTGCTCTAAGTCGATCAAACCATATTGAATAGTACGAGTTTTTGACATTAATTCATGAGAAACAAAACAAGCTTTTGGGTCATATAGCTTTACATCTTGGCCTACGTCTTCTACTCCCATTAAACCAGCAAAACAAGTGTCAACTTCAGTGAAATTTTCCTTGCCACTAAATAAATTAATATTAGCAGTAACATATCTAATATTAGATTTATTTAAATCGATATCGATATATTCTGCTGCGTCACTATGTGTAATATCACCAGAGAAAACAACAGCATCATCCTCGGACTTATATCTACTTCTCCAACCAATATTTACTGTGCTACCATCTTTGTTAAAGCAGTTAGCATGCAAGTCAATATCAACTCTATTTTTATCATTCCAATAAACAAAGAAACGTACCTTATTTAAAGCATCTGGCAACTTAAATGCCATACCACCTCTATTATAGCCACCTTCTTCAGATTTCATAATAAGAGAATGTTCTAAGTCATAGTTTTGTTTATCTACATAAACTTTTTTATTTTTTAGCTCAGTACTAATAGATGATAGCTTTGAAATTAAAACCATTTTAAGAATAATAGTAAATAAGTCCCATTCTTTAATTTTAATTTCTGGTTCATAATCACCTTTATTAAAAGTATAATGATTCATTATATCGATTAATGTTTGGGTACTTAATTTAGGAGCAACTTCCATTAAGCCATCTCTAACTTCATCAATATAACCTAAACGGATAAGACGAATACCCATTCTTAAGAACATGCCTGGTCTTTCTTTAACAGCAATAAATAGCTTTTCTTTATCACCAGCTTTGATAAGTTTTTCAATTTGAGACATCCAGGATTTAAGTCTCTTATCTTTTAAGGCGTCCAGGCTCGCCTTATGAACAATATTTCTAGAATAAGTAGGATAATCAATTCTGTCTAAAAGGTGAATTACTTTCTCTCTGCGACTATTAGAATAAATTAAATTTTCTTCAAAAGAATAATTATCAAAGCTATCTAATA
>CAVGYR010000145.1:0-4220 GCA_963633325.1 uncultured Treponema sp. | reverse complement strand
TTCATTTACTACCGAGTATGATGCTGTAGCTCCATTGGTTCAGGATACCACTGATGCAAGTAAGTGGTATATTCCAAAAGAATATCTTCCTGACACTAAATCAAATCAGGATACTGTAGAAATTATTCTTCCTGCAAATATTGATGCTATTGCTACCAAATATACTGATTTGTATATCGATAATGTAAGTAGTGAACCTGATGGATATAATAGATATCCACTTACTCTTACTGATGATAATAACACCTTTAATTATATTCAAAAATCACAATATAAAGGTAAAGTAAGTAAAGATATAACTCTTAATATAAACAAATATTATAATACTGACTTTTCTGGAGATAAAGTTACTAAATCAGTAAATATTAGGTCTTTTGCTGCTCCTACAACTTGTAATAAAAACATTTGTATTATGGGCGATGGTTTGATTAGTGAAACTTATATTATGGCAGCTCTTAATTCAGATTTCGTCTCATGTGGTATAACTCCTAATTTTATAGGTACTAAATCAACAACTATTGATGGTACTGTTTATAATCACGAAGGACGCAATCATTGGAGTTGGAGTAAATATGTAGACCCAGATTATGAGACTAAAGCTTATAGTGGTAGTACAAATGCTTTCATGAATAATGGAGTTCTTAATTTCCAAAATTATATGGCTAAATATCATTCAGGAAAATCTCTTGATTATTTTGTTATATGTTTAGGAACTAAAGATATAGATTATACAATACCTACTGGTAATACTCTTACAGATATTATCACTTGTGCTGGAGATTTTATATCTGCATTATTATCTGAAGATAAGGGTTATCCAAATTGTAAGATTGCTATTTTGTTGTGCCCTGAAGGTTCTACTCTTGGTAATAACGAAAATATAAATCCTATCGATTATAAGAGAGCAATTAATATGCTTAATGCGGAATATATTTATAAATTCGATAATGGTAAATTTAATTCTAATCTTACGTGTGCTGCTGCAAATATTCATATAAATCGGGAACTTGGCTATGATTCTAAAGAAATAGACCTCGATGAGTTTGATTCTACTAATAAAGTTAAGATAGCTAAAAATTTACCTTATCTTTCTCAATTAGGAGCTAAACAATATGCTAGAGGTATATTTAATAAACTTGTAGCTTTTATTAATGATAAAGTTTAAAATATGAATAAGAAAGAAGAATTAATTTGGTTTATAATAGATAATGTCATTAAATGTTGTGCTATAACTAAACCTGACAATTCTTTATCTATAACAAGAGAAGATATTGTCGGTAAATCTAGAGAAGAAAACATTGTAATGAGCAGATGTATTGTAGTAGAACAAATGGTTCATGCAGGATTTAGTATTAGTACTATAGCCATTATTATAAATAGAACTGTTCAAGCTACTAGATATTTACTTAAATTAAGTACACAATATTATGAAACATCTAGAGCATTTAGACTTGCAACTTCAGAAGCAACTTTGCTTAATAAAGATGTTGAACCTATATTTGTATAATTAGTAAATAAATAGAAAATAAAAGAAAAAGTAATTTTATTTGATAATTAAAATAAAATTTATAGTTTTGCTTAAATTAAAAGCTGATAATTAGAATAAAATCTGATTATCAGCTTTTTTGTTGTACATATAATTTCACCTATCTTTGCATTAGTACAAATACTAGTTAAGTACATAAATGATTTATTAACCTTTTAACAATTAATTTTATGGAAGATTCTAAGATTTTCATGTTCCCTGATGGTGGAACTAAGCAAACAACCAATGACAATAGTCTATTGCCTTATCTTATGATGAATAGCAATGGTATGAATGGTGGTGGTTGGCTTTGGGTTATATTTTTGTTTTTCCTTTATCCTCTTATGCGTAATGGAGGACTTTTTGGAAATGCAAATAATGCTAATGGTTGTTTAGGTAATTTAGCAAATATGGTAAATAATAATGACGGTCGTGATTTACTTATGCAAGCTATTAACGGAAACGGAACTGCTATTCAAAGTTTAGCTTCTATGTTTGGTACTAAAACTGATATTATTCAGAATGCAATTAATCAAGTATCCGATGGTGTTACTCAAGTTGGTTGTAAAATTGATGCTGCTACTGGAAGTATAATTAATGCTGGTACTCAGAATACCATGACACTTGCCAATCAGCTTGCTACTTGCTGCTGTAATATTAAGACTGCTGTCACTGAAGGTAACTATCAGAATCAGATTGCTACCATTCAACAGACAGATGCTCTTAAAGAAAGTGTTGGAGGTGTAGGTAATGCTGTAAGCAATGGTTTTGCTAATATGAGTTTTGCTCTTAGAGACCAGACTTGCAATATAGAGAAGGTTGTTGACGGTGTAGGTGATAGAATTATCGATAAGCTTAATGCAAGTGAGAAATCAGCTATGCAAGATAAGATTAATGCTTTGCAAACTCAGCTTACCACTGAGCATCAGAGTGGTGTCATTGCCCAGCAGATAGCTGCTGCTGTTAATCCTATTGCTGCTACTGTGGCAGAGATTAAGGCAGCCCAGCCTGCAACCATCACTACTCCTTATCAACCTTTTGTGGCAGTACCTAATTGTGTAGCTGCACAGATGGGTTATTATGGATATGGAGTAAATAGTGGAAATAGTGGATTTTGGTATTAATTTATAAGAGATAAAATTATGATAACAGGTAATGAATACATTGGTAATCGTGGCGGTATTCCTTTAGTAGCTGCTACTCAAACGACTGCTGGTAGTGCTTCTACTAATGCTGTTTTTAGTATGCCTAATCATACATTTAGAGCAGTAGGAAATGCAGGAATTGTAGTAGTAAACTTCAATGCAGCTACAACTACTGCTACAGGATTTACTCTAGAAGTAAATAACACAAGTCTTCCTTTGCTTAATGCTGAAGGTGACGCACTTACTGCTTTAACTTCTGGTTTACATATATTAGTATTCGATAAATTAAATAATAAACTTCAACTTGTAGTATAATGTTTTCTGCAATAAGTCAAAATAGCCATGTTTATATTTTAGATAAAACTGATGGTGTAAAATTGAAGATTGGAGAAGTAGTAGGTACAACCATTCCTATATATGCTACTGATGGTAGTAATCAAATGATAATGAACTTAAAAATTAGAGTAGATGGAAATATTGTCGATTATAATAACATTCCTGCTAGCAATAATTCTGTTACTTATAATAATGGTAGAATTATTATTTGTGAAACTAAGCAAGGACTTCAATCGGAAGTAGAGTCTACTCTTCAACATGCAAATTATGTAATAGATCATATTGAAGATTATAAAACACAAATTACAGATTGTGAAAATGTTCTTAAAGAATTAAATCCTCAATATGCTAAGGACAAAGCTCGTGACGAAGAGATAGCAGGTATTAAATATGAAGTCGCTGGAATTAAAGATGATATATCTAAAATTTTAGCGGCAGTAACTAAAACTTAAAATTATGATACTTATGATACAAAGAGAAAAGAAGAACCTCTCTGAAATGAAAGAGAGACTTCATAAGATGAGAATGGAAATTCAAGAGTTAGAAGAAACTATTGAAATGTGTAATACTGAACATAATTATTATGATAATAATTATGATAATTATGAAGAATATAATTCTAGAAATAGAGATTATAGAGCAAATGGTGATAGAGAATATAGAAATAGAAGTAGATACTAGTTGCACTCTTCTACGGGGAGGTTATAATAAATTATAAGCTATGATTAATGATTCATTAGACATTTATGATGAACTTCCTGAAGATATGAAAACTTATCTTCGCTATAATGGAAGACATTTTAATAGACGACTTCTTGATTTTGCAGTAAGTAATATGAAAAATAAAGAAGGAAATATTAGACCTATAACTAGAGAAGCATTAGAACAATCATTAAATAAATACAATATAATTATAAATAATGAAAATAATTCTACAATATATGATATGATGTATGTCGCTAATATGTGTAGAGCTGATTTTCTTGGTTCTAGTATAATAGATGAGGAACATCTTTCTAAATATATTAAAGATGTAATCGATGATGTAGATGGTTATGAAGGTTTAGTGTTTAATAGATGGTATGCTGACTGTTGTCGAAAAGGTATTTATATAGATTGGTATGAATATCGTTAATAACAGAATAAATAATAACTTCTAAATTGATATTAAATATATCAGTTTAGAAGTTATTTTTTTATAATTATAATAAGAA
>CAVGYR010000144.1:0-4284 GCA_963633325.1 uncultured Treponema sp. | reverse complement strand
AATTTTACATATAGTAATCCTTGGATCATTAAATATAATGAAAATATAAAAACAATTGAAATTATAAATCCATATATAATCGAATTAATTAAATTAAAATTGACAATAAAATTATTAGCTAGTACTAGTGTTAATAGTAATAATATAACATATACGAAAGGTATAACTTTAGAATAAACTATCTTAAGTTTAACCTCATCTTTCGAGACTAAACTCAACCTTATACCAACTAAATAATATAATAAATAATTTATTACAATTTTTAAAAGTGCATAAATTATGAGTGTTACAGGAATAGTAATATAAACAACTTTCCTCAATATATCTACATCAAGAAATGAAAATATATTTGTAAATTCTGTTATAGTCTGTTCAACGTAAGCGCTAAAGTCAATACCAAATACAAAATAATTTGTGTAGAATAAGACAAAAAACTCTAAAAATATATAAGTTATATATATTACTATAAAACTTAATATTTGATTTTTCGATTTATTTATAAAAAAAACAAATATTAAACTAGCAATTACATTTGTTAATACCACACCTATATAAGAATATATATTACCTACAATAAAGAATGATAAAACCAAAACTACGCCTTGCGAAATTAAGCACCATTTAAAATCTGTGACTTTATAGTAAATAAGTAATGGTAATGGAAAGATTAAAAATGTAAAATCTGTTTCATTGGTTAATCTAAATATTGCAATTATAACAATATAAAGTGCAGCTATAACTGCACCTTTTGTCATATTTTTTATTTCCTTGTTATTCATTGTCTATCTCTTTTTCGATATAAACGCTAGTTAATATCAATATTGCACCATAAAGAGCCAATAAAATTCCGACCACAATATAAAACCATTTTGCAAGTGTACCAGGAGAAATTAATAAAATTATAATACCAATTAAAATTGTTGGCATCTTTTCTACTAATTCGCTTTTTTTATCTTTAGCTAGCATTACCATTATTAAAGGCATAATTATAAATAATAATCCTACTATAACGTAAGCGACGCTATCAAAAAAGAATATAAATGATATACCAAAAATTATTAAAACAATTCTTAATACCAAATCTAGGTAATTTCTTATTTTAACTGCATATATAAAAGGTCCGATATTTGCAATTATCATAATTACACCAACAAGTCTAAATGTCCATGTTGCTAATATAGATGCATCTGCGGCTATCAAAAATAAACCAACAGCTATTGCAATAATACCTATTATAAAATTTGATATTTTAAAACCTAATCTTTTCATTTCTCACCTACAAACAAGTTTCAATAATACTAATTGCATAGTCTAGTTCTTCTGTATCGTATTCTTCGATTTTTCCTTCATCCATAAGACTAACAAGCTTTGTATCAATAGGTAATTTTGCAAGTGGTAAAATGTTATATTTTTTTGAAACTTCTTCTAATCTACTTTTGCCAAAAATCTCAATTTTGTTTTTACATTCATTACATAAAACATAACTATAATTTTCAACTATTCCTAAAACTTTTACATTCATTTTATTAGCCATATTGATTGCCTTATCGACAACCATTTCTACTAATGACTGAGGAGTTGTGACCATAATAACACCATCAAGAGGAATTGATTGGAAAATTGTTAATGCAACATCACTTGTCCCCGGGGGCATATCTATAAATAAATAATCTAAACTGCCCCACTTTGTTGAATCATAGAATTGCTTTACGGCTCCTCCTAAAATAGGACCGCGCCATAAAACAGGATCACTTTCATTTTCAAGTATTAAATTAGTAGAAACTATTTTTATTCCACCTTTGCTTGTTAGGGGAATAAAAAGTTTATTTTCGTTAGCCTCAAGGCGGCCACTAACACCAAAAGAGTGAGGAATTGAAGGACCTGTTATATCTGCATCTAAAATACCTACTTTATATCCTCTTTTATTTAGAGATGAAGCTAAAAGACTTGTTACAGTAGACTTACCTACTCCACCTTTTCCGCTCATAACACCAACGATGTGCTTAATTATACCGCCTTTTGCTAAAAACTTTTTAAGTTCTCCGCATGCGTTATTTGATTTGCATGAACTGCAATTTGAATCACATGACATATTATCACCTACACAATATAACCCATTACTAAACTAGGGTTAAAATAACCTATACTATCAATTTTAGCTAATTTTGAAAATCCCATTTTTGTAAAAAATCTTCTTGTCTTTAAATAATTTATATCTTGACTGCTATCATCTTTTATAGTCACAATTATTGCTTTTTTCTTATTTGCTTTTGCAAAATCTACAGCCGCCTTAATCAATGTTTGACCACTCTTTTGTCTAGCAAAATTTTTAAATATCCCTATAAAATTAATAGTTAAAATATCTCCTTCATCTAAAAGCGAAATAAAGCCTGAAAAACCATACTCTGTTTGTACAGTAAAAAAGATATCATTATTTAAATTATTTAAAACTTTTTCTCTAAATTCTTTATCGATATAATCAAATAAATCATCTAGAACTTTAGTAGCTAAATTATTTTTAAACGTTTTATCACTAACTTTAAAAACTTGCATATTACACCTTATAATTACCTTAACTATTTTAATGCGAAAATGGTTAAATTTCAATTGTATTTTATTTGACTTTATTACTACAATTTCATAAACTAGATATAAAAGAAAGGAACGTGTAAATTATGTACGCAAAAAATGTTTGGCTAGATGCTAATGACGAATACAAAAAGAATATTTTTGACTTCTGTGAAGAATATAAAGTTTACCTTACAAATGGTAAAACAGAACGTCAAGCAGTAAAAGAAAGTGTTGAACTTGCTAAAAAAGCTGGTTTCAAAGACATTTCTACTTTCAAATCTTTAAAGAAAGGTGACAAGGTTTATGTAACTAATAAAAACAAAAACTTTGCGGCTTTCGTAATCGGTTCTCATTCTCTCGAAGATGGTTTAAGAATTTTAGGGGCTCATATTGATTCTCCTCGTCTTGATATTAAACAAAACCCTTTATATGAAAAAGGTGGTTTTGCATTACTTGAAACTCATTATTATGGTGGAATTAAGAAGTATCAATATGTAACTTGTCCTCTTGCAATTCACGGTGTTGTTTGCAAGAAAAACGGGGAAACTGTTGAAGTTTCTATCGGTGAAGATCCTAAAGATCCTGTTGTAGGTATTACTGATCTTTTAATTCATTTATCACAAGATCAAATGCAAAAACCAGCTAGTAAAGTAATTGAAGGTGAAGATTTAGATATTACTATGGGTAATATTCCTCTTAATAAGGATGAAAAAGAACCTGTTAAAAAATATATCTTAAATATTCTTGAAGAAAAATATGGCATTACTGAAGAAGATTTCTTATCCGCTGATTTAACTGCTGTTCCTGCTGGTGAAGCTAGAGATTATGGTTTAGATAAATCTATGATTGCTGGTTACGGACACGATGACAAAGTTTGTGCTTATACTTCACTTCGCGCAGTAGTTGATACCGCAGATTGTGAATATACAACTTGTGCTGTACTTGTTGATAAAGAAGAAGTTGGTTCTATTGGTGCAACAGGTGCTGATTCAATGTGGTTTGAAAACACAATTGCTGAATTATTATATTTAGAAAAAAAAGATTCTAACTTAGCTGTAAGACATGCTCTTCAAAACTCTAAGATGTTATCAAGCGATGTTTCTTGTGCTGTAGATCCTTTATATGCATTTGCAAATGAACCTAAAAATTCGTGCTACTTCTCTCATGGTATTGTATTTAATAAGTATACAGGTGCTCGTGGTAAGGGTGGCTGTAACGATGCAATGCCTGAATATCTAGCTTGGATTCGTAACATCATGGACAATGAAAATGTTCACTATCAAACAAGCGAAATTGGTAAAGTTGACCAAGGTGGCGGCGGTACTATTGCTTATATCCTAGGAAATTACAATATGTACGTTGTTGATGCAGGTGTTCCTGTATTATCAATGCATGCACCTATGGAAATTGTTTCAAAAGCTGATGTATACGAAGCTTATAAAGCTTACTGTGTATTCTTAAAAGCTTAATAAATTACTCTACGGAAATCCGTAGAGTTTTTTTATACCTTTATTTATGCTAAAATACTAAAGGTGATTTTTTATGAGTATAGCAATTTTTATTTTAACATCTATTTTTTTAATAATTTCTATCATGTTTAAACCAAAAATTAAAAATTTAGATACCTATGTAATTGTTACAATTGTAGGTGCTCTTTTTGTTGAACGTCATTTTATATAGGCCTTTTAAGCCTAATATTAATCAAATTAAATA
>CAVGYR010000143.1:0-4297 GCA_963633325.1 uncultured Treponema sp. | reverse complement strand
TATTCGCACCAATTCCATCTAAAAATTCATTTAAAATAGTATTTCCTAAAACGCGTGAATATTTTTTTAACAATCTATAATCTGATGGTGAATGCAATACATCAAACACCTTATCGCAATTACCAATAATGACAAATACATGATCTTTATATGTATTAGTTAAATACATAATATAATCTAGCGTTTCGATATTCTTATCACCTTTTTCAATAATATCGCCTAAAATGAATAAATAATCTTGATTTAAATCTAGTTTAGAAATAGCTTTCTTAAATAAATTGATGTTTGCATGAATATCACTAATTAAATAGATATCAGTGTCGATATTTAATTTAATCATCTAAAGAAACCTCTTTAAATATATATTCTAATACAAGTAATGAAATGCAAATTTCTATTTTAGTTGAATATATAAGGGCAATAGTAGCTATGTTTAAATGATTGTTAGTTTTAATCTCATTATAATAAAGACTAAGTACATCTAAATTGTTAGCTCTATTAATAATATCAAATTTCTTTTCGGCTTTCTTACATTTTTCAAGTTGTTTAATAAGATCTTCGTTCATAGTTAATTTATCAAGATTTGTTAAAACAATTTTAATAAATTCTTTTATGTTATAAGCTTTATAGAACGATATATCAAAATTTTCAGCTAATATTTCTAAACTACGTATAAACATAATTTCTCCGTTTAAAGGCTCATTATCTGTATATTCCTTTAGAGCGTCAAAAATAGTAATCTCATTCTCTTTCTTTTTTAAATATTTAGCATAATTTTTATTAAGTTGGCTATAAACATCGATTATTCGGTCTTTGTAATTATCAGTATTAAAATCAAATGAATCTAGAAAAAACGCTTGTCTAAAGCCTTTAAGTTTACCATAAGATTTCATCGTATCTAAATAACCTAAATCCATATTAGACATAATTAAATCATGTTCAAACTTCATAAAGCTACCTAAACTATGTTTAGGTCTAATGTAACGAACAAAATCTACATTTAGATATTCTTTATGCATCGCGTCATAATTAAGGTCGATTGCGACTACATGGTCGCTACCTAATTTAAACGCATAATTGATAGGCAAATTGTCATAATACCCACCATCTACATATTGTTTATCAAGTATCTTACAAACAGGAAAAACTGGCCAAGCACTAGCTGAGGCGAGAATATATTGTTCAATAAGTTCTTCATCTAATTTATTAGCTAAAACCTCAACGCCTTTCATTTGAGGGAATTCGGCTGTAACAATTCCGAAATCTACATCTGAATTTATTATTTTTTGTGTATTTATGTATTGTTTAAATAATTTTTTCAAAGGACCGACATCGGAACCACGATTTGTCAAATATTGGAATAAAAAGGTTAGTGAATTTTTATCATTTTTAAAGCCTTTTAAAACATCAAGTCTATCGAAATTAAAACCATATTTAATAATCATATTAGCTGTAATTCTATTCCATAACTCGATAGCTCTATCTTCTTCGTGTTGACAATACATTGCGCCGTTAAGACAGCCAATAGATGTACCTGTTACAACATTAAATGTTATCCCAAGTTCTCTAAATGCTTTAAAACAACCGGCTTCGTAACTACCTTTAGCGCCGCCACCACATAAAGCTAAACCTAATTTTTGCATATCGCATCTTCCCTTTCTTTTTGACTAAATTCACATCCACAATAATCTTGTCGATACATATTTTCTTCTAAACTTAATTTAATACTATCTTTGTAACCTTCTTCTTTTTTGAAGTCAGAAAATAAATATTTTACATTATATTTTTCTTCTAATGCATAGCCTATCTCGTTAATCCAACGTGTGACTTTATAAGGGGAAATTGATAAAGATGTGGTGAAATAATCTGCATTTAATTCTTTAGCTTTAATAGCTGTTTTCTCTAGGCGCAAACTATAGCACTTATAACATCTAATACTTTTTTCGCCCTTTGTTTCATCACCCTTTATTTGATTTAAATAATCACTATGTGAATACGTATCAAACAAAACTGGGATATTAAATTTCTTACAATATTCAATTTCTTCTTTTAATCTTTTTTCATATTCTTCAAAAGGATAAATATTATCATTTGTATAAAATACAGTAATATTAAAATATGGTAATAATACCTTTATTGTATGAGTTGAACAAGGAGCACAACATGTTTGTAAAAGTAATGAAGGTTTATTATTTTTATCTATAGATTCTAAAAACTTCTTAAATTCTTTATAATTTTCAATCATATTATTCTCCTTTTAATTTTAATTTATTTTTTGATATGCAAGACGTTCGGTGCCATCTTTTACATGAATTATACCACAATAGATGAAACCATATTTTTCAAATAATTTTTGCATTATCAAATTATTTTTATGAGTATCTATTCTAATATTTTTATTAATGCTTAAAACATAATCTAGTGCTGCTTTAAATACGCTGTGCCTTTTTTGATTACTTGCAATTCTATGTATAGTTAGATAAGGTTCGTCGTTTAAAAATGCACCATTAATATTAATATATGTTGGTTAAATCCCACTAAAAAGCGCAAATACACCATATATTTCAGTTTGTTCATATATAACTTTAGCCCTTTTATTATTGATATCTTCAATAATTAGTTCTCTACTAGGGTACCCGTCACGCCACTGCGTAGGGTTTCCATTTTGATTCATATAAGATTTAGCAGATACATAAATATCCATTATTTTGTCTAAATCGTTTATAGTTGCATCTCTAACTTCTAACATTGTTAACCTCTTAAAATTATATTTAACTTTCAAGTGTTTCTTTTAATTTAAGTAAAACTTTAGTAGCCGTTTTAGCGTCTTTAAGTAAATTAAGTGCATCACAAATACTTTCAAACCTAATCTCACTAACCTCAGAAGAAAGAGATATTACCCCGTCTACATTTGCACTAAAACCCACCATTAAGTTTTCGTTGTCAGATATAAAACTTCCTAAATATTTAATATTTAAGCAGTCTAAATTAGTTTCTTCCTTAACTTCTCTTTTAATAGCTTCTTCTAATCGTTCTTTAGGCTTTACAAAACCAGCCACTAGAACGTATTTATTCTCACCATAGCTTTGTTTTATTACACAAACTTTATTATCTTTATTAATTAAACACATGATAACACAAACGTATGAAAAATCATGAAATATCTTATTACAAGATGTGCACTTTTTAACTAAATCGTCACCAAGTTGTGTTGTCTTAGTCTTCGCTCCGCACACCGGGCAATGTAAAAATTCCATATTATACCTAGAATAGTAACATAATATATGAGAATGTGTTCGATACTAAGTGGGCTGTAGTTGAGGCACATACATTTTTCTTAAACACATAATATATTACGCCTAGTGCGATGCCTGATAATAAATAAGTAATTGTTAAAATCATGAATGGCAAGAAAGTATAACTTGTACTAGATAACATATGAGGTAAGGCAAAACAAACTGCCGAAATTAATATTTGCCAAATAGGCTTTAATTTATCACTAAGTTCAAATATAGATTTTCTATATACTAATTCTTCTACAATAGGTGCTAAAAGTATTACCGAAATACCTGTTGGTACTTGATACCCGCCTTGAATCATATTACGAATGAGATTTTCGTTTTCACTTGTACTTTGATCACTTACTTTTGAGACTAAAAAACTAGATAGAGCACCTGTTAAAGAGTTAAATGCAGTAAATAAAACTGCGGCTAAAAGTACAAATAAAACCATCTTTTTATCTTTAAATATCTTAATGTCATTCTTTAAATAATCACGACCAAAAAATATAGTTACGATAAATAACAAAAGATAACTAAAAACATTTGTAAAAGCTTGTACACCTAAATAAATGTTATTATATAATTTGGCATTTTCTTCACTTTTAAGATTCCCCATACCAATATTAAATGTATCAGTGAATGTTAAATTGTGTATTTTTGACATCACGTAAGATACAACGAGTGATATTACAAGAGTACCAAATACATAACAAATAAAATATACAACGATTAATGTTAAAGGATTTGTCTTTTTTAGTTCAGACCAAAAGTCTTCTTTTTCTTCTTTATTCATAATTACTCCTCATAATAAAGTTTAGTATTTCTAAGGCCTTTAGGATAATGATTTTTTAAATGATTATTACTAGCTTTAAACCCACCTAAAACTAAATTATCTACAATAATAACGCCGTATCCATTTTGTGCGTCACAAACAATTTCTTCACCTTTTAAATAATGATCGACTAAAGAATCATTAATATTTAAATAAACTTTATTTTTAAAATATTGTCCTAATG
>CAVGYR010000142.1:3785-4407 GCA_963633325.1 uncultured Treponema sp. | reverse complement strand
GCAGCAGAAATGGCTGTTCCTGATATTAATGATATAAAAGCGTATTTAGAACAAATCAAAATTAGACTAAATAAAGCTATTACTAATGATCTTAAAAGATATAGAGAAAAATTAAATTATTTAAAATCTAGACCGGTACTTGTTAATCCAATTACTATGTATCAGAATAAAGAAATGGTTTTTGATAATATTATTGAAAGACTTAAATATAGTATGAAAGATATTGTTAGTTTAAAAGAAAAGAGATTAATAACCATTAAGAATTCTTATGCTTTGAAAAGTCCATATCAATTAATAGATAAGAAAGCTAATAAGTATTTACAGATAGTTTCTAAATTGGAAACACTTAGTCCATTACTTACTATTAAGAGAGGCTATTCTATAACGAGAATTGATGGTAAGGTATTATCTAGTGTTAAAAAGATTAAAAAGAAAGATGTTATTACTGTTGAGTTTAGTGATGGTGATATAAGGGCAGAGGTATTGTAATAGAAATAATTTAAGAAAGGAAAAATATTATGGCAGAAAAAAAAGTTCCTAGTTTTGAAGAGAACTTGGAAAAGTTAGAATCTATTGTTAAAAAGTTAGAAACTGGTGAAGTTCCTTTGGATGAGGCAATAGA
>CAVGYR010000142.1:1649-3775 GCA_963633325.1 uncultured Treponema sp. | reverse complement strand
AAAACAACTAGTTTTAGGTGATTATTATTATATAACAACTTCTAATAAAAACTTTGGTTTTAGTGGATTTCATAATGAATATTCAGAAAATGGTAATGTTTTTACTGTTGACAGTGCGACTGATGGGAAATCTTTTTATCAACAAGAAAAATTTATTGGATCTGATCATGTTGAAATATTAGAAATAAAAGATAAATATAAGGACAAACTAAATATTTATACTGCTGTTTATTTGCAAACTATATTGAATTATTATTTAGATAAGTATGAATATTCACGTAAAAGGGCACAAAATAGAATAAAAAAAGAAAAATTATTTTTACCGATTAATGAGAATAAGGAAATCGACTGGGATTCAATGGAGATATTTATAAAAAAATTGCCATATTCAAATTTATTATAATAAATAGGTAAAAAATAATTTAGAAAGTATTTAAAATAATATTAATTGATGCTACAATATATCAAAGGAGAAAAAGGCGCTAGTACAGGCTTATAGTTTTGGATAATTGTCAAATAGTGTGTGTAGACACAAATAAGTGATAATTATTTATGTAGTCAATGCAATTATGCATTGGCTATTTTTTTAATTTTAATTAGACCTTTGCATATCATTATTCTGGCTTTAAACCTTTTAAAAGATCTAAAGCCAAATGCTATTCTCTTAATTACTTTGATAATATGATAGTTATTATTAAAAGTATTTTTGATATATGGTAGGAATTCTAATAATGTTTTAATTGATGTTTTCATATATGGAGAAATATAATTATTCTGTTTATTTAAAGTCTTGCTTAATAAGTCATAATCATTTTTCTTAAATGCATATAGTAAATCTTGATATACCCAGTAAGTTTCTTTAAGTTCATTATCTAAATTAATTAAAAAATCAACAACATCAATCGTAGTCATAAGATGTTTAAAGCAAGTGAATCTTTTCCATTTTGATGAATCTAATTCATCACGAGACTTTAGAATTAATTTCCAATATCTTTTAAATTTTCTATAATGTTGTTTATGTTTTTTCATAGTCATAATTCTTGTTTTATTAAGTGATCTGGAAATCAATTGAGTGAGGTGAAATTTATCAATAATGATATTAGCATTGGGAAACATTTTTTTAATTAAAGAAACATAAGGAGAATACATATCAATAATAATAAATTTAACACGACTTCTAGCTTTGTAGTCGTAGTAAAAAAAGTATTTAATAAGGTTATCTAAACGTCTATCCTCAATAATATCAATAGTTTGACCAGTAATACCATCACACATATGAAAACTCATAGCGCCATCAGCAGTTTTAACAGATTTAAATTCATCGAATGATAAAACTTCAGGAAGATGGTGTTTATATAACTTTTGAGTTTCATAATAAGAATCCATGATTCTTTCAACAGTATTAGGTGAAACGTCATTATCTTTAGCTATATCCTTTTCAGAACGTTTTTTAACTAGGTCTCTAGCAATATTATGTTTAGTGTTATTAGAAATAAAACAACCATAATTAGTAATAGAAGAAGATAAGGTGAATGCTTTATTACAGTGTTTACAAAGATATCTTTGTTTATGTAATCTAAGTATAGTTTTATAACCAGATACTTCAGGCATTTTAATATTAGAAGTAATAAATCCATGTTTTTCAAATTTATCGTCAAATACAACACCACACTTAGAACAAAATTTGGGTTTGTAAGATAAATATCCTTCAAAGATTTTATAGGTGATTCCTTTGATTTTTTCTTTATAATAACAATTTTCTTTAAAAAATACATTATTATCTTTAAGTTCTAGGATTTCTGTAATATAATATTGATTAGACATATAAATACCTTCTTTCAATTTGGTTTGGTTACTTATATTGTATCAAGGTTTAAGTTTATATGTCTTTTATTATGAAAAAAAGTGCATATAGAGTCAAACACTCTACACACACTAAAAATTATATATCCATAGTTTTGTATTGCGTCTTTTTGTAGTAGGAGGTATTTATGCAGTATAATATTTTTAGAATTAAGGACAAAGATGGATTATTTAAAGAAATGATGAGCAATAATTATATTAAAAGTAAAGTAGAAAAACAAGTTGATAATTATTATTTAAATTTGTATTATAGCAAGAAAGAT
>CAVGYR010000142.1:0-1639 GCA_963633325.1 uncultured Treponema sp. | reverse complement strand
AAAAAAAGTGCATATAGAGTCAAACACTCTACACACACTAAAAATTATATATCCTGTAAAATTACATAGGTCTTTTTTTTATTCTTCGATTAAACTCATAGCTAGTTCAAATTCTTCATCATTATCTAATGGGTATATTGTTTCTTGATCTACAGTTGTATATTTTCTTATTAAATTATCATTTTCATCATCAAGATTTGATAAATACATGTAAGTAGTATCACCTGATGTTTTTTCCATGACTACTTCATATTTTTTGTTATCGATTAATACGTATTCTACTTCTCTTTCTTCAGCCATATTATTTTCCTCCTCGACTAACTTGGTCTGTGTTAGTAGCAGTATTTTCTGTTGATGCTGGGAACATAGAATTAATTTCATTTTGTGCAATTAATGCATCAGCAACATTTTGTTCCCATAAGTTTACATCTTGTTGGTTACTAGCATTTACTTGTCCTTGGGCACGCATGTATTCTTCTACACTTCCAAATGGTCTATCAACTTTAGTTGTATCTACACTTCCTAAAACACGGTTTGCTTCAGCTTCACCCATGTTATTATATAAACCAAATACTTCAAAATCGTCTACTTTGCCATCAGCAGAGATGCTTTTTGCAATTCCTTCTTCATCATATTCTAGACCATCACCGGTTGATGTTGTTGTTACATAAGGACTTATATTATCTTCGAAGAATTGTTCAGTATATTGTTGAACTACAGCTTCTCTTGTTTCATTAAGTTCTTTATTATCTAGATAGTCTGTTACTTGCATAGTTCCATAAACTCCAGCTGCTCCACCGGCGATTAATCCTAGTACTAATCCAATTGTAGCTGCTTTCTTTCCAATAGCTTTTTTAGCTTTTTTAACAGTGTCTGCTTGTTCTTTCCATTCAGTATCTTTTGGTTTTGATTCTGTAGTTGTTTTATGTCTTGTGTTACTTGATTTGTGTACTCCGGCAGTATCTTTACTTGAGTTTATGTAGGTACGTTCTGCTTTTTTTGCTCTTTCTCTGAATGCTCCTTCGTTATAAATAACAGTTGGATCATCCATTACAAAATTATTGCTTGCTGTTGCAACTAAACTGTTTTCAGCAGCTGGTTCTTCTTTAGCTTGTCTACTAAGATAGCCATTATCTTTTTCCCAGTCGTATGGTTTATCTGAACTAGAACCAAATTCAGCCATTATGTCATCTAAATTCATATTATCTCTTTCCATATTATCACCTTATACTAATTATACTTGGTAGTAATTATTTTGTCAAAAAAAACGTCAAATTATTTACTTTATTGACGTTTTTGTTTTTTAATTAACTTTGCTTGAACAACGACTCTTTCACCATTGTTATTTAAACAGGTTGATAAAGTTAGAAATTTATCTGATGTTGATACATCAGTAGTTTTATTAGTAGTGTTTCTTTTTACCATGGTATCTAGCCAGGCTTGTTTATCATTTTCATTTTTGAAATTTGTTGTTATATAATAGGATTCACTCTTTACAGTATAAATCGAAAAGATTTGGAACATCATATTTTCTGTAGGAGTAGATAGCCAAATTATATAGTTGTCTTTATTCTCTTGCCAAGATTTTTTTAAAGAATTTTTTAATGAGCCGAAGACTGTTTTATCTAATCTTCCATGT
>CAVGYR010000141.1:0-4419 GCA_963633325.1 uncultured Treponema sp. | reverse complement strand
TTATCCATAACAAGTTTTACCGCTTCATTAATTGCAGTTTGTTTTACTTCTTCAATTTCCTTTTTATGCTTTTCACGTTCAAGTTCTAACATTTTATTAGCACTTACTCGCTCTTCAATTCTTACTTTTTCTAAAGCTTGATCCACATTTTCTTTAGGAACTTGATTACTCTTCCATTCGTAATATTTCTCTAAAACTTCAGTTTTATCAATTAAGGCTTTAGTGATTTCATTATCATAGATAATATCGGCTTGTTGTAAAGCAGTCGCTATACGAACGATAATCATTACAATTGTTAATGCAATTGATGAGACCCAAGAAACCCAAGAACCATCTCCAACAGTAAAGACTCCAATCGAAAGTAAAGCTGTTGTAATCATGTAATAAACAACCTTGTTCATTGTTGATTTAGTGAAAGCCTTGTTATAATTATCCCTGAACTTTTTTTCAACTGCTACAGACTTTTCTATATTGTTGAAATCAGAATAATATACTGCATTGTATTTGATATTTATTGAATCTATGTTTTCTTCTAGGTATTCTTCAGTGATAAATTTTGATAAATATGTTATATGCTTGTTACATTCACGTTCTACTTTTTCTTGCCTTATTAGGTTCTTTCTGAATCTATCTTTTTTGTGTTGCCACTTAAGTATCTTTTTTCCAATAAATGCTCGCCAAGCATCTTTTTTTGTTTCACGATTATAGACCTTCAAGTATGCCTCAAGGTCTAATTCTTTTTTATCATTTAGCTTTTTATATTTTTCACGTGCTTCGACAACCACTGGTCTTGTACTTGTTTTAGGATAAATTGCATTAATAGTTCCTCTATAAATTAGGATAATGGCTGCTAAAGTACATAAACTAGAAACATAAAACCAACCATCATAGAAACAACTAAAATCAAATTTAAAAGCTACTAAATTAATACCTATACTAGCAATTATTGAAACGATAATTTCAAATATTGCCATTATTTGTTTAGGTCTAGCAAACTTCAAAGCCGCATTAATAGCTTTTTGTGTTGCTTTATTTGCATCCTGTAGTTTTTCATCTACTTTATTATATATATCAGCCATTATTTATCTCCTTAATTTATAATTTTTGCATTTTCTTCATAACCTCGCTTTGATGTGCCGCTTCATCCCATATAGTCAATTCATGTCTTACATACTCAGTAAATAAGTACTGGATCATTATTGCTACACAATATGAGGCCATACACCAAGAAATTACAAATACTCCTACTTCTACATTTTGTTTAATAACTTTCAATACAACAATAACAATAATCGGAACTATAATTTTACCTAGTCCTGTTAAAGTGTACTTTAATTTTCGTTCGTTCAAAGTGGCTTCAGGTAGTCTTTTAACTTGATCAATAAAATAATTTATTGTTGTAAAAGCTACAATAATAACTACTATTAATCCTGATGCAGTTAATTTCCAACCCTCTACTCTTTTAAACAAACCATACTTTACTCCTACTATAATAATAGGAATAACCATTGAAAAAACAAGTTGTAAAAGGTCGAGTACTAGCTCAACCCATTTACATTTTTTCTTGCTCCAAGAAGATATATTTTTAAACAACATAAGGATAAACCTCCTTATTCTGTTTCTATTTCTTCTGTTGACTCTTCTTGAGTTTCCTCATCTGAAGTCTTATTTAAATTCATTGCAGCTTCTAAAGCCTTAGCAATTTCCTCGGCTTTTTTAGTTGCCTCTTCTACTTTTTCACTATTTAATGCTTGATAGTAGTTCTTTACACTTGTTTCTACATTATCCATTTTAGAATTAACTAAAGCAGTAACTTCGTTTAATTGCTTTGCTAATGCTCTAATGTTATCGTTTGTAGATTCATTGGCACTCTCTAACAATTTAGACTCATTTGCTTGTTTAATCTTGGCTTTAACTAAATAAATTAAAGCCATTAAGATTGTAAATGATGTAAAGCCAATTGTTCCAATTAACAAGTTCTTAACTTCATCAATATTACCTTGTTTAGCAGCTTCGATAATTTTATCAATGTCCTCTTGTGTAATATTAAAGATTTTAGTTTCTTCACTTGTTTCTGTTGGCTCGATTTCTTCACTTGACTCACTTGGTGTGCTTGTTTCACTTGATTCAGTAGTAGTTTCTTCACCAACTTCATCTGCAAATACTAGTGTCTTTGATGCAAAGAATACAAACAAACATAAAAATAATGTTGTTGTAATCATAATTAATACTTTCTTCATTAAACATTCCTCCTATTTAAGATTGTTTAAAGTTTCTATATCAGTTTCAACAATTGACAATTTTTCATTTATCAATTTTATTGAATTTGTAAGTAATTCGTTAATTTGTGCTTGTTTATCAAATTGCTTTTTTTGTTCTTCTTTTGTCTCATTTAATTGAGTTTGAAGAGCGTTAAAGCTTTCTTTAAGGGCCAAGTATTCTTCATAAAAGGCCTTTAAAGTTGTTGTTTTACCTTTGAAAGCAAGTTTAATACTTTCTAGTGGTAAATATTCAACATGCTTTGTAGCAGGATTAGTTAAACAAGCAACTCCATTTTTTTGGTCCATATTATTCCTCGACTTTTTCTACATCAGGGAAGGAACTGATTTTATCTTTACCAAACTTTATGACTCTTCTTAAAGATTTAGTATATTTAGATTCATCATAAGAATAAAGAGTTAAGCCAGTTGTAATTACTGAATTATCCTTGTATGAATCGCCATTATCAATTTCTATATAATCTTCAATGACATCATTTGAATTAATTTTTAAGTAAATATATTTCATACATTCCTCCTAAGCATTTAATATAATAGCTTTAAAGTTGCCACTTGAATAAGCACTGCCATACCTATTATAAATAGCACTTATAACATTACTTGATGCATCAGAAGCATATGTACTTTGCCAATTACAAGATACGTAATATTCTTGTGTGTCATCATCATCGCCATTGTCATCATAATACATTAATGCTACTAAATACCGAGTCTTAATATTTCCACGTTGACTATATGAAAAATATGTTTCAGTGAAGGCTTTAACATTTCCGCTAGAACCTAATGAATTTAATTTTGTTTTATCTGCAGCACTCATCAAGCCAGCATAAGATGTTGTGGCTATCGAATATGTAGTGTTTTGCCATGGGACATTTACAACTAACTGCCCACTAGAATTTTTTTGGATTCCATAGGTTCTACCACCCACGGTTGATACGCCATTAGCTGTGACTGTTTGAGTTGTATCACTAAATACTTTGCTAAGTCCGTAAGCAGTTGCCGTTCCAACCCCATATGTTGTATTTACCCAAGGTACATTAACATAACCATTGCCATTTGAGTCAACTTGCAATTTGTAGTTTTGGCCACTTGTTGTGTACCCTGTTTTAATTGTTCCAAGTGTCGAACTAGTTGACACACTAGGTAAATTACTAGTTAATGCAACTGTTCCTGATGATTTAGGAAGAACTATATCTACTGCTTTAGCATTACTTGTATTATAACCAACAAAATGAACATTAAAATCAGTAACGCCATCATCTCCAGTACCGATTTCAAGCATTGTATCATCTTCACCTGTACCAGTTACTCTAAAGAAAACTTGGTCATTGTTTGTTGCAGGGTTTGAAAATACTAATGCATTACCGCACAACATTGATTGCCCTGCATCAGGTCGCACACCATTAGCATACATTAACCCTGAACTTGGACTAGCTTGACCACCGCTATTTCTCAAAATGCCAGTCATCTTACCTCCTGCTAGAGGCACATAATTGTTCGTTTGCTTACTCACATAACTCTTCATTTTATTCCATAGAGTTTGCACTCCTGTTTTATCTAAATATTGAGCCATAAAGCCCTCCTTCTTATACTAAATGATCTTTATAACTAGCTAGAACACTTCTTATATTATCAAATTCTGCAACCATAGACTTTGTTACTTCTTCAGGAGTTCCATCCGAGTAAGTAATATCATAATCGCCTGCACTTGCAGTCTGAACCATTTTAAAATTAAAAGAACCTACTACATTCTTTTTCAAAATAGTAGGATCTTCTTTACCATCAGTTGTAACTATCGTAATTGTTGCAGTAGCTACACCTGTAACAAGTAAATCACTTGTACCGAATTTATATTGATAACACTGTGCATACCCTGACTCGTTGTAACCACTACTTTCAGGCAGTTGGTCTGGTAATAAAGCACCTATTTTTCTACCATTTGGAAGTTGAAAACTTATTACTGGATACGAAGCATTACCAAAATATTTATGAAAATATATAAAAATAGAAGCCGAGTTCTTAGAGCCTTGATAGACTGCTATGTCATGTTCTACTTTTTCAAAAGCTGTTAAATCTTTGTTTATGTATACTTTCATATCTTGCCTCCTATACTTTAAATTTAATAACAAATATTAATCTT
>CAVGYR010000140.1:0-4422 GCA_963633325.1 uncultured Treponema sp. | reverse complement strand
AATGTATTGATAATTGTATGCATCTCTTCACTGGATTTCATTGCTAGGGTAGAAGTACTGAATTTGTTTTCAACATTTGCAAATGCTGTAACGGTATGATATTCCCAAGCTAGATACGTAGATAAACTAGCAATACTTGTTCCTATTGCTTTCGTGATGTCACTAAATTTCCAAGAAGAGCGAACTTGTATTGTTTGAATTATCCATAAAACAATTACAAAACTAAGATAGAGTATACCTGTAGTTTTGATAATTAGTAATAGAGCTTGTAAAGGAAATAATAGTAGTAATTCTTTCTTTGGTTGATCTTTATAACGAAATATCACAGCCCAACAAGCTAGTGTAAGTATAGGTAAGATAAAATCTACTAATAAGTTATTTATACGAATCGTTAAGTTAAAGAAAGATAAAGTACTTAATCCTGCGCCTAAAAAGGCAACGAGTAAAAAGCATTTAGGTTTACTGATTACACCAAATATGGCATAGAACAAAGAAAAGATGAGTAATCCTTGCCCTAATAAGAACACGCCATCACTATGCCCTAAGAATGTACCAAAATAATAAAGTAATGAAGAAGTACCTATAGGATAATTTGTAAATTCTACTAAAGCATTTGATGCAGTAGGAAAAGCATTATTTGTTAGTAATACTTTTACAATTAATGCCCAATGGGTAAAGTTATCATAATGTTGCAAGTGCTCGTGTAATAAAAGAGTGATAAAAGGAATACTACCGATAACAAAGCAAATATCTAGTAATTGTAAATGTTTTAAATACGTAGAGATATTCTTATGATGAATGATTCCTAACCATACAAAAAGGATTATTCCTATGACATAAACAAAACATGCTGTAGGAAAAAGAATATTCAATATCCCACCAAAGTAAACAATTACGGTAACGACAGAAATAACAAACGCAGGCACAAAACAAAAAGGTACTTTAAGAAATTGTTTTGCCCATAGTAATAAGCCTGTACAAGAAAGAATAAAACCATTTGTAAGAATTAATCTAATCAATAGATTCATTGTATTAAGCTTCCTTTCCCGTTAATTTAACAAATGCATGATGACTTCTTTTTGATAAGATTCTTACTAAATCATCAAATGTTGTATTCCAACCATCTAGTTCTGTCGCAATACCTGTATCACGGTCATAGACTAATTGATTAAACTCTTTCTTATCATTTTGACTAAGTGGTGTAACCGTAAAAGAATATAAGTATATCTCTTCATCTTGATCATTCTTCTTTTCCCAATTTCTTATTGGACTTGCATATAAGTTCGCATCAAAATAATCATTTTTAATTTCTAAATTATATTCTGTTATATCTTCAGGTAGTTTCGTTGTTGTTTGAACAAGGACACCATAATCAGATAAGTTGATTGTTTCGCCATCTAATACACCACCATTCCATTTCACTTGTACTTTTTCACGAGCATCAATACGTTCAGATTGTCTAGGCATATCTCTACCTAACATAAAGGCAACTGAATATAGTAAAGCAATCAAGTTGTAACATAGCCAATAAATAATGACAGCACTATAGATAAGCGCAATACCATATTTCCCTCTTACAAAACGAATAATTGCTAGTACAGAAAGAACGATTAATACAAGATGAGGTAATGTATATAAAAGAGCTCTACTATTTTTCTTTTGTTTCTTTTTCGCAGTAACTTTAAACTTTGTTTCTCTAATATGTAATGTTTCTAGTAATACGGGAATAATTAGTGAAGGAGCTAGTGTCGTATCAATAATTTGACTCCACTTTTGACTTCTTACATTACTAGATAATTTCTTCATGGACCAACTATAAAAGAAATAACTTGGTAACCAGAAGATTAATAATTGTAGTAGTGTACAATTAACAACTTGGAAATCAAATAAAGCAAACATAATTGGCGCAAGAATAAAGATAATACGATTAAAGAATGACCACCAATATAGGAATGCATTTAAATAAGTGACCCTAGCACTAAAAGATAATTTGCTAGAGAACACAGCATGTGTATTTTGAATACTTTGTATTACGCCTCTTGCCCAACGGACACGTTGTTTCATCATGGAAGGTACATCTGTTGTGGATAAACCATGGGCCTCGATTTCATCTGTTGCATAAGTAATATAACCAGCCATTTGTAAACGACAGCTTGTTTCATAATCTTCTGTAATTGTGTTATATGGGAAACCATCTATTTCTTCCATTGCTTTACGTAGAATTAAAGTGTTACTACCTGTATAAGCACATGCATTAGAAGAGTTACGCATTTGGTTTACTTCTTTAGAAAAGAAATCTTGTTCATTAGGAATCACATCCTCAGCAAATAAGTTAAATTGGAATAAGTCTAGATTATAAAAAGATTGTGGTGTTTGAATTAAACCAATTTTTAAATCTTCTTCTTTTTCTTCTTCCGTTCTTAAACGCCAAATCCCATCTTCTTTGATGTAATCTGTTAAGGCAAAGTAAGGTACAGTATCCATTAAAAATGTATGACGAGGAATCATATCCGCATCAAATGTGGCAATTAGTGGAGAGTGAGTTTGAGACATTGCATAGTTTAAATTTCCTGATTTAGCGTGTTTGTTATCTGGAGCACCAATATAACCAATACCTAAGGAATAAGCTAAATCTTTTACTTCAGGTCTACATGTATCATCACATAAGTAGATATGTACTTTAGTTGGATCAGGATAATCCATATAAGTACATGCACTTGCGGTTTTAAATAAAACATCACAAGATTCATTATGTGTCGCAACAAATACATCCACATCAGGATAAGCAGAATCAGGAATGATAGGTTTATCTAAATGACCTTTATCCGCATTCACTTTACGATAATAAAGTTCAAAAGTAGTCATTACAGTTACTGTCTCAGCAATCCATAGCATGATACCAAAAATAAGTTGTGGTAAACCAGCTTGAAAAGGAAGTGTAAATAGTAGTCTCCATAACAAATAAATCGTCATTAGGATTGCTGTAATGATAAATAAGATTGTTGTTTTATATTGACGGTCATTTTTGACCATGACTTTCTTTTTCTGTTTCTTTACTTTATTCATGATGAAATACCCAACCTTTCTGCGCGTAATAACTGAAGAAGAATAGTAACGAATCTCCTATGATCTTTGCGATTTTTTCATTCCAATATAGATAATGACTTGTTAAATAAACAAATATCGAGCTTAGTAACATCACAATAATGCATAAGAAGATATATCGAATCATTGTTGAAGAATGAGAAGTATTATCTTTAAAGACTATTTTTTTATTTAACAAATAATTAAATGACATCGAAATTATACGTGCAATTACAGTCGCAAGCATAATTCGTAATAAATTAGAATCTTTAATTGCAAAACGTAATAAATCTAGTAAGAACCATGCACATAGAATATCAATCACACTCGATAGTAAAGAGGAACTGATAAATAGAAAGAATCCTTGAAACATCGTACAAATAATACGAAAGCTATCTTTAATTGGGTGAAAATGACTACAGGAATTATTATCTTCGTAAATTGTAGAGATAGGTATTTCTTGGAATGGGATATTCTCTTTAACACAATCGATTAATACTTGTGTTTCATATTCATAGCGACTTCCTTTAATTCGAGTCATAAACGGTAATAGGCTTGAAGAGAAACCTCTTAAACCCGTTTGGGTATCAGATAAATGACGGTGATATAAAAGGTAAAAGATGAAACTACTAAATGAGTTACCTAGTTTAGAACGAAAAGGTATTTTTTCACCATTAGACGAAACATTAAAATTACGCACACCAAGGATGAGCGTATTCGTATTTGAACATAGTGTATTATTTATCTTAAGTACATCATTTACAGTATGTTGACCATCACAATCAACCGTGATTACTCCCGTGATATTAGGCTTAGTTTCTAGAATATGGGAATAACCATATTTAAGTGCAGCACCTTTTCCTTTATTTTCTGGATAGCCAATTATTTCACAAAAAGATAGCTTTTCTAACTTTAGAAATATTGGATCATAAGCATTACTTGAACCATCATTAACTACAAGAATATCTGTAATTCCTTGACTATTTAAATCATGAACATATTGAACAATCTTTTCAGTTGGACAATATGCCGGAATTAATATGCAAGTTTGATTTGTCATAGATTTCCTCACTCGTTTAGCTGTAAGTTTTTGCAATATAGTGTACTCATTTGTTAGCGCTTTTTTGAACGTACAGGCACTAGGCTAATACTAAAATGTAAATTTTTCAATACTTATATGAAGATTATTTCGAAAATTTTTCATAGTTAATTAGTATGTATTTTTGTAAGTGCTTACATTTTTCTTTTTTGAAATTTTTGAAGAAATTTTGAGGATTTTCGATTTTTTTGCGAATACATATATTAGGAGGTTTAAATACAAATATGTTTAACAATGTA
>CAVGYR010000139.1:0-4450 GCA_963633325.1 uncultured Treponema sp. | reverse complement strand
TTTTAATTGAAATTCTTCAATTTCAAATAATTTATCGTATTTTTCTAAATCAGAAATGTTAATTTGATTTTTAGCAAAATCAATTTCAGATCTAGATAGATATAAATTTTGAACACTTTCTAAAGTCTCTTCTAATTCAATTTTAGAAATATTAGATTTTATATAAGAAGGTTCTAAATATGAATATTTAACTTTAATATCATCTTGTAAATAATCATTGTTTGAATAAATTGAAGGATATTTATCGTCAAAATAAGTAACAAAAGCATATTTATAATTAGAAATTGAGTTAATTGATGAACTGATTCTTATTCCTTGTTTTAAACTAGCAATAGCTTTAGAAGAAATTTTATATTTAAAATAATCACTACGAAGACTATCATCATTAAATTCATATAAACAAGATGAATAAATTGTTGAAATATTACTAATTAACATTGTAGTAATGCCATTTTTAGGTTTGAAATCATTAATAAACTCTTCACCTTTAGAAAAATCTGTACTAACTATATTTATAAAATCTCTTACTATTTTTTGATTAAGCAAAACTAAATCATCATAATAAGAAATTATATCAGCAGCTTTTAATAAATTATTTGCTTCAACTATTTTATTATTTTCAACTATTAAAACAATATCACTTGGATCAATGCCTTGATCAAGTAAACTAGCAATTTTATTAACAACATCAGAAATTTCAATATTGTAATTAGGATATTTTACTAATTTTATCTTTTTTATTTCTAAGTTAGGTATTTCTTTATAAGTTATATTATTTATTTTTAACAATTCTTTTAAACTATCAGTCAATAAATAAGATTCAATATAGATATCACTATTTACTAAAGCTTCAATTTTATATATATTTTTAGATATTAATTTTTTATCAATTAATTCATTTTTTAATTCTAATAGTTTTTTAACATCATTATTTTCTATAGATTGTTCATCAATATTTTCTTTTAAATTACAACAATTTTCTAGCAATAATTTTGCATGATAAAAATTCTTATTTGTCTTATTTAAATAGATATATTCTAATGCCTTGCTAGTTTGATTATATATAAGATAGTTTACAAATTCTTTTAAGCTTAATATTTGCTTATTAATTTTCTTATCAATTTTGTTATAATAAGCTCTTTTTAAGTTATCATTTACTACATATACTTGTTTTCTCATTATTCAAAATCTTTATATGTTATAAAGTCCTTACTTGGATCATCTTTAAAATTTAATATATCTAAATAAACTAAATTATCTTCTTCAATTCCTTTTAAATGCATAATATCAATTATTTTGCATTTACTTATTGTTTTAGCGCCTTTAATTGCTTTAACACCATTAAAATCTACTAATTCAATATTTTTAAATTTATTAGCTGAAGAATGGTTAGTTCCTATAGTTTCTCCAATTTCTTTTTGAGAAGAGGCTAACCCAGATACACTAACTATATCGCCTACTTTAAGATGTTTTCCTGTTTCAGATTGACTTCCAATTAACATTAAAGCCTTAGAATAATCAACTTGGCATGCCCATGCGCAAGTCATTCCAAAAATCTTTTCTCCATCTACTTTTATTATTACATTTGCACCATTTACAAAAGGTCTATCAGACATAATATTAACCTCCTAACTTGTGGTTTAATTATACCATACAAATTTTAAATATTAAGGTTACTAACTACATTAAAATAAGGATGCACATAAAATTAGACATCATTTAACAAAATTTATTTATTTTCAAAATATTTTTGAGGATTAGAAAATCTTTCTTGAATATTTTTAAAAGCGCAAGATAATGGATATCCATCAACAAAGCAATGAGAAACTGTAATATTTAAATGCATGTATATTCTTTCATTCTCTTTAAAATATTTATCCCAACAGACTCTAGGACAACTGCTTGATTCAAAATTATTATCAGGTAAAGGATGAGTCATACTTATATAAGTAAGCCAAGGAATACAAGTTATATAATATGCATCATATTCACTATCAGAATTATAATCTTGTTTAATTTCTTTTTGAGCTTTTACACTTTCAATTACTCTTTTAGCCTCTTTATAAAACGTTTCATAATCATCTATCATTTTAAATCCAGCGTTTTCATATACACCTAAATCAGTCATAACTGTAAAAGTAGGATTTATTTTATCATATAGTCTAATTTGATTATCTACATATCTTATTCTTAATTCTTCTACACTAGATAAACCAGTAGTAACTAAATATAAAGTGTTAATAAAAAATGAAGTAGATGTATCTTTTGTATATTTTACTAATTCAGTAACATCCATTTTTACATCAAATCCATAACAAGGATTTGCAAATGTTTTAAACCAGTTAAATTGTTTGATCTTTTTAAAATCTTTTAATTCAATTACCTTGTACATACTTAATTATTTTACTCTAAATCTATATATTTATCTACTTACTATATTTATAAAATTCCATTTCAATCATATTTGCAAAATAATTTAATTTAAAGGGCTATCTTTTATATATTTTAATTATGTATAATTAAAACATGAAACAAAATGATTCTAATTCTAAATCTAATATAGTTTTAAGTTATTTATTAACCTTATTATTTGATGCAATTCTAGGTACAATTATTGGCTTAGTAATTGGATTATATCAAATGGGTATACGCTATATTGAAGACTTAAGTGAATATATGTATACTTCCAAAAACATTACACTTTTAAGTATCATGTTTTGTATTTTAATAATCCTTTCTATTTTTAATTTCATGTTATTAAAAGCTTGTCCTAATATTGAAGGCTCTGGTATGCCTAATTTAATCTTAGGAATAAAAAAGCATAAGAAAATTGATTGGAAAAAAGGAATTGTTGCTACTATTTTAAATTCTTATATTTCAACTTTTGCCTCTTTTCCTTTAGGAAGTGAAGGAACTAGCATTGTTATAGCTGGTAAAATTGGCAAAATGAGCCAAGATATTTTTAAAATTGATAATCAAGATGATTTATATTTAGCAACTGGAGCTGGGTTTGGTGCTAGTTATATCTCACCAATTTCTGGGTTATTTTACGTATTTGAAGAAGGATTTAAAAAGTTTAAATTCAAATTATTACCTAGAGCCTTAGTAATGACAATAATGTCTAGTTTAATGTGTGATTTATTAAATCACCATCAACTATTAGCATTACATTCATTTAGTTTACCTAGTTATGATCAAACTTATATTCTTATTTTATTAATGGTTATTAATATTCCAGTTTGTTTTATATTTTTTAAAACTATTCTCTTTTTTAAGAAAATATTTTTAAAATATGATCATGTAATTTTAATTAAATATCGCTCATTTATTTTCTTCCCCTTAGTCTTTTTCTTAAATGTATTTTTATTTACATATATGGGATCAGGAACTAGAATTGTTGAAATGAATTTCACTTCTTATCCAATTTATGTAATCTTTCTTATCTTAGTATTTAGAATTATTATAATTTCTATATTTGGTACTGGTAAATTAACTGGTGGATTAATTATCCCTATTATGTCAATTGGAGCACTTTCAGGCGAAATAGTTTCTTCTTTAGCTACTACTAATTTTGATATGCCTAGTTCTAATTATCCTTTAATTATATTAATTAGCATGTGTATGGTACTTTCAATTATAAATAAATGTCCATTAACTGGAACTGCTTTAGTTTTTACTACTATTTTTAACTATACTCATTCATTAACTGAACCATTTATTGTTTTACCTTTTGTGTTAATTAGTTTTTATCTTTCTAATTTAATATTTACTAGTTTTGAGCATCACGATTTATACGATTCTTTTGCCACTTACAATTTAATTCACCATTTAAAATCAATGCAATATTGATTAGTTAGGTATAAAATATTTAAGTATGAAAAATAACAGAATTTTAAGATTTATTTTTACTATCTTTCTAGATTTAATATTTAGTTGTATAAGCGGTGTTTTAGTAGGTTTATATCAATATTTGATGGTTTATGTATTAGAACTATCTTCTTATTTTTATCAAACTCCTAGTTTAAATAATGTCTTAGTCATGGTCTTGTCCACTTTGATTTTCTTTCCAATTAACTATTATTTAATTAAATATTCCCCTTCTATTGATGGTTCTGGAGTTCCTTATTTATTAAAAGATTTATCATTTGATTCTAGAAAAATTGAATATAAATATTCTCTTCCTTCTATTTATGTAAATTCTTATATTTCTTCATTTTATGGACTTAATTTAGGAAGTGAAGGTCCTTCTATTGTAATAGGAGGAAAACTTGGTCAATTTTATCAAGATATTTCAAAAGAAAACAACAAACAAATCACTTCAATTTATGCTTGTAGTGGATTTGGTTGTGCCTTTTTATCTCCTTTAGCGGGTTTTTCTTATTTTATTGAAGAGAATTTTAGAAATATTAAAGACTTTAAAATAATTATTAGAGCTATATTAGTATGTAGT
>CAVGYR010000138.1:0-4593 GCA_963633325.1 uncultured Treponema sp. | reverse complement strand
CTTGTATCTTGTGATATTAATATAAACATTTTCCCTAGTGGATCTAGTGAATCAAATGAAGACGAATCGAGTAGTATAAGCAGCTCTAGTAACAAAACAAATCCTACAACTGATAATGACGGCGTTACTAATGATGTTATCTACGATAATTTCTCAATTCATTTTATGATGTTAGGAAATTCATCAGCAGGAGATTCTATTTATATTAAAGCAGGGGATAATGATATCTTAATTGATGGTGGATCTGAGAAAAATTCTAGTACAACTATCGAAAATTATGTTGATAAGTATTGTACAGATAAAAAGTTAGAATATGTGATTGCGACACACGGAGATTCAGATCATATTTCCGCATTCCCTAATTTATTTAATTATTATACAGTGGACACAGTAATTGATTTTAATTATACGACTAAATCCACAACTACTTATAAAAATTATATAACTGCTAGAGCTAAGGCTAAGAATCGTTATTCAAGCGCTGAATGTTGGAATAACGAAAATGGTGCTCAAAGAAAATACATTCTAGGTACGGGTACAAACGGCGAAGAGATTAGTTTTGAAATTCTTTATAACTATTATTATTTTAATAAAGGAACTGATGAAAATAATAATTCAGTTGTAACTATGTTTAATTACGGGGATAAGCATTTCTTTTTAGGTGGTGACCTTGAAAAAGAAGGCGAAGAAAAATTGGCTGAATATTATGATTCTTCATCAAGTGAAAAGACTTTACCACAAGTAGAGTTATACAAAGCAGGACATCACGGCTCTAAAACATCAAGTAATGATTGTTTACTTAAGCTTATAAAGCCTAAGATGAGTGTTGTATCTTGTTGTTGCGGAACAGATGAATATACAGGCGCAACTGATAATCAATTCCCTACACAACAATATATTGATAGAATCGCTAAATATACTGATAAAGTTTATGTAACAAGTACATATGAATCATATGAAATATTAACTGCAACAGCTAACTCTAAAGGAAATACTAGTAAAACTGGTGTTGCTGTAGGTGGAGAGTATATTCATACATCAGGGTATAAGGCAATGAATGGTAATGTAGTAATATCTTGCAATGGTAATGTTGGTCTTTACTGTTCAAATAACTATACTAAGCTAAAAGATAGCGAATGGTTTAACTCTAAGGTTACGCTTGACGGAGTAGAAAGAACTATGAGAAAGATGCCTGATGAATGGAAATAAGAAATAAGCATTGAGGAGGAGAAAGTATGAAAGAAAAAAATAATTATATTTTAGGTCTTGACCTAGGTATAACAAGCGTTGGATTTGGTATTATTGAAAAAGATACATATAAGGTAGTTGATTTTGGTGTAAGATTATTTGATGAAAGTACAGCCGATAATAATCTTACTAGACGTACACTAAGAGGTGGAAGGCGTTTAAAATCAAGAAAAACTAATAGAATAAATGCGATAAAGCATTTGTTGGTAAATAATAATATTGTTGGAGAAAATTATTTAACTAATGATTATCCTAAATTCAATAATATTTACGAATTAAGGGTAAAAGGTCTTAATAATAAACTTACAAATGATGAATTTGCAAATGTATTAATCAATATTGCCAAAAAAAGAGGTTCATCATTAGATGTGGCGGTTGATGACACAGATAAAGAAGCATTAGCTTCAGCTTCATCATTAACAAAAAACTCTAAAGAACTTTTAAAAAATGATCAATTTGTTTGTGAACATCAATTAGCCAAATTGAATGAATGTGGAAAAATCAGAAACAGTGATAATATCTATAAAACCGAAGATTATGTTAAAGAAGTCAAGCAAATATTAAGTAATCAAGGCTTGTCGGACGAATTAAACGAGAAAATAGTTGAAATTATTTCACGTAGAAGAAATTTTTCTGAAGGACCTGGTTCTGAAAAGTTCCCTACACCATATGGCTCCTATAGATATGTTTATAAAGATGGTGAACAAGTTCTTGAACATGTCAATTTAATAGAAGTGATGAAGGGTAAATGCTCAATTTTTCCAAATGAGCCAAGAATCGCTAAAAACACTTTTACAGCATGTCTTTTTAATTTGTTAAACGATTTGAATAATTTAAAGATAAATCGCAATACAACTATTACAAAAGAACAAAAGATTGAAATTATTGAAAAATATATTAAAGCTAAAGGTACTATTACAGTTGCACAACTTTGTAAATTTTTAAATGTGGATAAAGAAAATATAACTGGCTTTAGAATTGATAAATCTAACAACCCTTTGTTATCCACTTTTGATACTTATAAAAAATTAAAAGGTATTTTACCAGATAGAATCACTCTTAATATTGATTTAATTGATAAAATCATTGAAATATTAACTAAAACACTTGTGGTTGAGCAAAGAAAAGAAGAGATTAGCCAATTACTTAGCGAAAATAATGAAAGCATTAGTTCAGAAGAATTAGATAAACTGTGTAATTTAACAAAGATTAATGGTTATCATTCTTTAAGTAAAAAAGCTATGGATTTAATTATACCTGAGCTTATAGAAACTAACAAAAACCAAATGCAAATAATTACTGATAATAAATTAGGTGGTAATGAAGAAATAAGTAAAAGTAATAAAATTCAATTTAACGATGAATTAATTTTATCTCCTGTCACTAAACGCGTTTACAGAGAAGCTTTGAAGGTTTTAAACGAACTTAGAAAAGAATATGGTGAGTTTGATAGTATTGTTATAGAAACTACGCGAGCTAAAAATTCGCAAGATGAAAAAAATCAAGAAAAAGAAAAACAAAAGAACTTTGAAAAACAAAAGAAAGAAGTTGAAAAAATATTAAAGGATAAAGATCCTAGCAAGTATTCAAACCAAACGAAATTAAAGGTTCGTTTATACCAAGAACAAGAAGGAAAAACTATTTATGCTGGATTACCTATAGATTTAGATACATTATTAAATGATGAAACGGCTTATCAAATAGAACATATTATTCCTTATGCTGTATCATTTGATAATAGTTATAATAATAAAGCATTAGCTAGTGCTAAGGAGAATCAAGATAAAGGCAAAATGAGTCCTTGGGGATATTTCTCAAGTGGAAAGGTTGTTGAGTGTAACGGCTCAATTACTTGTTGGAGTGAATTTGAATCTATAATTTCAAGCAATACAAAAATTAGTAAAAATAAGAATAAGAAGTTAAATTTATTAAATCAAGAAGATATTTCAAAGTTTAGTAATATGCAAGAATTTGTAGCTAGAAACTTAAATGATACAAGTTATGCAATAAAGTCAATTATGACTACAATTAAAGATTATTACAAAGCTAATGAAATTGATACGAAAGTATTTACAGTTAAAGGCAAATTTACATCAGATTTTAGAAATAAAGTCGGCCTAAAGAAAAATAGAGACTTTTATATTCACCATGCGATAGATGCCTTAATTATAGCAGGTTCAAAAAATCAAAAGATGTTTAATAAAGCATATCAATTTGAAATTGATGAAGATTTTGCGACGAACAAAGATACAGGTGAAGTTATTGATTTAAATAATTCGCCTTTAGATGATAAACAATTCTTAGACTTTGTTAGAACACTTAAAGATATAAAATGTCTTCCTGAATATTTCTCGTATAAAGTTGATAGGAAAACAAATAGACAATTTGCGGATCAAACTATTTATTCAACAAGAAAATATGAGGGGGAAGATTATATAGTAGGTAAGTATAAGAACATATATGGTCCCGAAGGTGAAAGTTTGGCTAAAAGATTTAAAGAAGGTAAAATAGAATCGTTATTAGTGTTTAAAAATGATAAAGAAACATTTAATATTTTAAATGACATTTATGAATTTTATAAAAACGAAAAGAATCCTTTTGCAAAATATAAAGAAGAACATGGACCTATTAAAAAATATTCAAAAAAAGGTAATGGGCCAGAAATTTATCAAATTAAGTATATAGATAAGCAACTTGGAAATTGCATTGATATTTCTACAAATTATTCATTAGAGAATAGTAATAAAAAAGTTGTTTTAGATTCGGTTAAACCATTTAGAATAGATATTTATAAATCAATAAAAGGAATTTATAAGATGGTTACAGTCTTTAGATACAACGTTAGACAAAAGAACGATTTAAATTACATATATGATTATGATTCATTAAAAATGAGAAAAAATATTGAGCTGTCAGATAAATTCGTGTTCTCGTTAAATAGAAATGATATAGTTAGAATCGTAAAAAAGGATGAAGATTTCATTGGAATGTTTACGGGACTAAAAAATGAATTAAAAGACAATCTAGAATTTAAAAAAGTTGAACAAAACTCAGAGAAACGTATCACATATAGTATTAACAAGAATATTATAAATTTTGAAAAATACAACGTAAGCCCTACCGGAAAATGGTCAAAAGTTACAAATGAAGTCTTGAAACTTAAATGGAAATAACGTATAATAGTTTTGTACCTTATAGGGGTACAGCATAGCAAAGGTTTAGAGGACCTAACAAAACAAGGGATTTATTCCCGAATTCGAGAGTCATTTTGACTCTCTTTTTTAATTAATTATGGGTTGGAGAATATTATATATTGAACAAGCAACTAGTATGAAATTATATTTA
>CAVGYR010000137.1:0-4658 GCA_963633325.1 uncultured Treponema sp. | reverse complement strand
GATTTATATGATTCAATAATTCAAAAAGATGTGTATGGAAATCATCCTAAAATAAATAAGAGCGAATTTGAAAATGTTTCAAAATATATTATGTCTACATCAGGAAAGATATTTTCTGCACTTTCTATTGCAAAATATTTAAAAAGTAGTAAATCATCTGATGAGCAAAAAAAGTTTTCTGAAACAGTTAATAATTATGCAAAATATTTAAAAGAATGCTATTTTTTAACAGAGTGTGAACCTTATTATCTTAAAGGAAAAGAAGCCTTAAATGGTTTAAAAAAATATTATTGTGTAGATGTAGGATTAAGAAATGCCTTATCTAAAAATATAGAATTAGATGATACATTCTCATTAGAATCTATTATTTTTAATGAATTAAGATATAGAGGATATAAAGTAAAATATGGAAAACTAGTAGATGGAGAAATTGACTTTGTCGTATCAAAAAGTGAGAAGAAATGTCTTATTCAAGTAGCATATTTTATCAATGATCCTAAAACATTTGAAAGAGAATATAAAACTTTTGATAAAATTAAAGACCATTCTCCAAAATATGTATTTTCTTTAGATAAAAAAGATACATCAAATAATGGAATTACTCATATTAATATTATTGATTTTTTAACTCATAAAGTTGATATATTCTTAAGTTAATAGCTAAGAGTTTGTTGGTAATTTCTTAAATTGAGTACAACACCTATAGGAATTAAAGATTATGGCTCTAACCAAATTAATAATACTAGTGATTTATTAGATACAATCATATAAATTGTTATAAAATGTTTAAGGAGTTAATAATATGTCAGAAGAAATAATAAAAGACTTTGGTGGTCGTATTGTTGGTTATATTGAAACTAAACCTAATGGAGATAAAATAGGTAAAGATTTCTATAGAAGAATTGTAGGATATTATGAAAAACACACAAATACTACAAAAGATTCTTATAGAAGAGTAGTAGCAAGAGGAGATGCTTTATCTGGTTTAGTTTGGAATTCTAAAAAATAAACTAATAAAGATTAATACTTTAATTTATCAATAATACAAAATTAGTAGCACATCTTGGTTTATATCTTGATGTGCTTTTAAACATAAAAAAACATTCTACAAGAGAATGTTTTAAAAGCTTTAATTAATTTTGTTTGTAGTCTTTTTCTTAAAATATCTTTTCTTTTTAAAAGGGCGTTTAGAAGAATTAGAATTAGGAGTAGTATCTTGAGTATTTTCACCTTCAAAAGAGAATGTCTCTCTTTCGTGTTTTTGTTCTTCTGTTTCTACTATTGGATAAACCTTAGATATGTTCTTTTTATAGATAAGTTGTTTATTAGGAGTAGAATTATCAATATTAGGACAATAAGATGCGTTAACTTGAAGTTTATGTTCTTCTTGCTTATCTATATTAGAATTGAATTGATTTGTTGAAATAGGAGTATGAACAAGGGGCTTTCTACCTCTTTTTTTGTTGGCTTTTTGTTCAATTTCTTGAACTTCATATCCTCTTAAATTCATCAAGGCTTGTACGCATTGATCGTTTTCACTTCTTAATAACAATTGTCTTTTCTTAACAATTTGGAAGAAAGTGTCTGAATCCATCTTTCCAATTGGGTTAATATCATTTCTAGAAAAAGTATATAAGTTATTACAATAACAATAAGAATCGTTTTCTAAAAATGGATTCTTTGATTTTTCTACTTCTACTAATCTGCTTGCTTGTTTGCAATTAGAAGTAATTAATAATCCCATGATATTTGAATCAGAGTCTAAAGAAGGATCTAAGGCTTGATTATAAACACAAACAAATGGGTGATTTTTAAAGCTTTTTGTAAATTGATCGTAATGTCTAGCAGTAAATATAGTGCCAGGGTAAATTATAAAATTTTTGTAGTCCATTATTTTTCCTTTATAGTGTAATCTAATAGTTTTACATAACTATTTTTATTATCTCTACCAAATGTAAACATTCCTATTCTTAATCCAATATAATGTTCTTTTCTTGCATTATAAGAATAATAACAATCTTCATATTGATTAAGTAAGCTAATTTTAAATTGGCCATTATTAGAATAATCGAGTTTTATTTTAGATTCAACAATTTTTGAAAATATAATTTCCTTTTCTAAAACATCTTTAGAAGTGAAATCATTTGTATAAAAAGAGACAATAGTATTTTCATCAACTTGAGTTAACAAAATATACATGTACTTTTCACCAATTAAAGTGAAACCAAATGAACAGTTATTTTTTAATTTGGAAATATCAAACTTTAAAATGGATTCAAAATTGCTAGAAGAGAACTTGCTAGTTAAAACAAAAGGATAATTTCTAATACATTTAGGTTTTAAATTATGTTGAGTATATAATATTAAGCCATTTTTAGTTGGCTTAGTAAAAATAGAAGGAGGATTTGCAGGAGTTTGCCAAATTAACTTCAATTTGTTAGAAGAAAAGTCATCGTTATAATCAATACAATAGTTAGGATATTCTTTTATATCTAAATATCCTTTTTTTATAGGATTTTTATAACTATCTCCCATAGTAAACCATTTAGTTTTTCTATTGTATTTACATGGCTCTAAATAAACTATTCTTCCTAGATTTTCATCATAAACAAAATGGATAAAGGCATAATCATCATTTTTTAAATGCACTAGTCCACCTTGATGAGGACCATATACATTATCATTTTCTTTTTCTTGTAAGACTATTTGATAAGTGTAAGGACCATAAATAGATTCACTTCTTAAAACTAATTGCTTACCATGTTCTACTCCAAATGCAGGAGCAAATATATAATATAAACCATTTATTTTATATATTTTTGGTCCTTCAATTGTCTTAGTAGAATCATTTCCATCATATATAATTTTATAGCCTTTGGTAAGTCTATTAGATAAGCTAGAATCAAATTCAACTAATCCAAGTTTAGAATTAAATCCAATTCTGCTTTTTACAAATCCAAATATTAAATAGGCTTTATCATTTTCAAATAAGACAGTGGGATCTTCATATCCTTTTCCTTTTAAAAGCGGTTTTAAACTAGACCATTCATCTTTTAAAGGATTTTTACAAGTTGAATAATATATTCCTTTATCAGGAAAAGGAATAAAACAATAAAACATATTGTTATGGTAATTTAAACTAGGAGCCCATGCCCCATTAGAAGATCTGACTTTATTATAAAAAGATGGGAGTTTTTTAATTACATAACTTACAATTTTATAATGAACTAAATCTTTTGAATATAAAATAGGAACTCCAGGGACATAATTAAAAGAAGAAGAGGCTAAATAATAACCACCATTTACTTTAATAATATCTGGATCAGAATAATCAGCATTTAAAATTGGGTTAGTATATTCCATTTTATTTTGAACCAGTTGATCCATATCCGCCATTTCTAGTTGTTGTACTTGCTATATCATCATCGACAACTAAATATTTTGTGAATATGCCTTGAGCAAAACGTTCCCCTTTTTCAATCTTTTGATCAATAGAAGAAAAATTGTACAAGTTAATCATAATATGTCCATCGTTATCTTTGTTTGAAAAATAATCAGCATCGATAACTGCGACATTATTAGTTAACATTAATGACTTTTTCTTTCCTAAAGAGCTTCTTGGATAAATTAACAATACTTCATCATCTTCCATACAAGCTTTTAAACCAGTAGAAATGAGTTTAGAAGTATGAGGAGGAATAATTACATCTTCAATTGAAGATAAATCATAACCAGCAGATAATTTAGTGCCTCTTTTTGGGAGAATGACATCTTTGTCTTCAAATCCTTTACATATAAAAAATTTTCTCATAATTTATAAACCTCGATAATTATTTTACCATGTTATTTATTATTGATAAAAAGGAAAACAAGCAAGGTGAAAATATTTTTTACAAATTTTAGCACTCTACCCTTGACACTGCTAAAAATGTTGGTATAATTAAATTAGCACTTGAGATACAAGAGTGCTAAAAGTGAGGTAAACATTATGGAAAATAATAATAATTTCAAAAATCAAAATAAAGAACAAATAACAAGAAAAGATTATTACAATAGTATCTTTGAACCATTATTTGAAAGCTTATTCGATTATCCTACATCTGTAAAAAATGAAAATAAATTTGGATTAATGAAGACTGATATTAAAGAATTCAACGATAAATATGAATTTTTAGTAGAAGTTCCTGGTTTAGATAAAAAGGAAATCAACATTTCATTAGAAGATGGTTATTTAACAATCTCTACTAATAAGAAAGTTGAAAATGAAGAAACTGATAAAAAAGGAAACGTTTTACGTCAAGAAAGATTTATTGGTTCATATAAGAGAAGTTATTTTGTTGGTAAACAAACAAAATATTCTGACATCGACGCAAGTTTAAATAATGGTATTCTTACTATCAATATCAAAAAACCTGTTCCAGAGGAAGATGGACACAAGTTTATTGATATCAAGTAATAATATTTATTGTTCTTTTCTAAAATAATAGTTTATGGCTAGTAAGATTAATTTCTTGCTAGTCTATTTTTATTTACGTTTTTTTATTGCTTAGGAAATTGTATTTGCAACGTATTTTGAAAATTAGTTTTGGATGTTCCAAAATATAAACACTAAATTGCACTGAGGTGATTTTTTAACCCTTCTAGAAAGTGATAAAATA
>CAVGYR010000136.1:0-4701 GCA_963633325.1 uncultured Treponema sp. | reverse complement strand
TACTGAAAGGTTTTTGTAATAGTTAAGAAAGTGCACTTTCTTAACTATTACAATATCCATACAAACTATCTAAACACATACTTATTGTAACTCTCAAAAAAGCCAAAATAATAGTCTTATGTACTTGCTTGATGGGTACTTTTAATGGAAAACAAGAGAATAAAATTCTATTTGTAAATGACCAAGGAGTAAAAATATACGAAAAAGATTACAAAAAATTTTTGAGCATAGGCGTAAATGATAAGGAGATTCAATTTCTTACACAAACTGAATATGATGAATATTCTAAAATTAATCCAATTCAAACTTTGAAAAGTGAAAGTGTATATAACAAAATTAATTCTAAAATAAAACTTGCAAATAAAAGTGATAGTTCTAGTAATGAAGATACCTATAGAAAAGTTGAGACATATGTAACTTGGTATAATGTTGAAAACATGACAAAAAGTTCAATTTTTGTAAAAACTAATTTTTCTTTTTTATCAAGTAAAACTTTAAAAATTAAAGATCTATTAGGTATTGGTTTTGGAAGTAATGTAACTACTGATTATGTTCAAGTCAGTGGAAAAGGATAAAGACCAAGATTTTCTGCAAAACAGTTTTATACTGAAAATTATTCTAGAACAGCAACAGGTTTAGGAATGACTCCTGAAAACGAAAATTATTCTAAACCATTATGTGTAACTAAAGATAGTTATAATTGTGATGATTATAGATATGATTTATATAAAGATATAGCAATTGGATTTAAACCTCCTATTGATTATCATTATCAATCAAATCCTAATGATGAATATGCTAAGCTAGATGAAAAAATTGATAAAGTATATTCCGATTTTTCTTATTCATTATCAGTATATTTTCTACCAACAATTACAAATTTGACTGCTGCTACATTTCAAGGATTTTTTGCTGAACAAAAGACTGGTTTAGAATTCAATCTTCCAGATGTACAAATTACTTTTTATCCTCCTTCAGTAACTTTAAATAGCTTTTTTAAAGTGAATAAGTTTACAAGCACAATTTATTCACAAGTAACTATAGAAAGGTAAACAAATTATGGATAAGTTAATAAAATTTGATAAAAAATACCCTACTATGAAATGGCACGTTTTATGGGTGATAAATTTAATAATAATGGTTGCCATGTTATTCTTATTACATGTAAAGCTAAAATCAAATGTAGACCCTGATTTAGTTAGAGAAACATATAATTCAAGTACAAATACATACAAATATATTTATGTTTATAATTTTAATGCAAGTTATATAAGACAGAAAACAATTTTATGTATTATATGTTTATTAACAATATTTAACAATTTCTTCTTAGTAGTTAAAGTATCAAAAGATTTAGGCAAATTAATAAATAATATGCATCCAATTCTAAAGCTGATTCTTGTCTTAATTATGTTAGGAGCAGATTCTTATTTCATATATTTAAGTATGAATATTATACTTCATGGTGAATATGTACTTTATTATGATATGACTTATGTTTATTTTGCAATTGCGATTGTTTTATTACTGATATCTATAATTGTTTTATCTATCATAATAATGACTAAATTTACATTAAGATGGGACAAGAAAACAAATAATGATGAAAGTAAAACTACAAAAGAGAAGGAAGAAGCTATAGCTGAATAATAGAAGTTAAAAGCAAAAAACAGTTGGAAAATCCCAGTTGTTTTTTTGCTTAGGAAATTGTATTTGTAGCGAAAGAGATTGAAAAACAAAATTCTAGGGATAAAATTGTATTACTTTTCTATTTTATATGGTTAAAAATAAGCAAGAGACAAATGAAAAAATGAAAGTATTAAAAAACATGTGTGTTTTAAAGAAATTAGAATAATTTATTAATAATTTCAAAAATAAATTGGCAATTAATTCAAGATTAAACTATTTATTAACTATCTAGACCTTGATAATTAAGAAAACTTAGGTATAATTTAAATAGGAGGTAAGTAATATGATTAGCAATAAAAAATCTAAATTAAAAACTTTTAATAAAGAACATCCTAATGTAAAATTTTTTCTACTATTTGTTGTTAACTTAATTATAATGATTGTTTTATTTGTTAAACTAGCATACATAAATAATGCAGATCCAAGCTATATATTTCAAAGAGGATCAGCTGATGGAAAAACAATTGAAGCAATATATAGTTATAATACTGACGCAGGTTATATTTCGATAAAATTTGATTGTTGTTTTCTATGTATCATTACAATTATTATAAATTTTATATTGGTATTAAAGCTTTCAAATTTAATTGTTAAATTTGCTAATAAACTAAATCCAATATTAAAAATATTTATTGGACTTATCTTTGCAGGATTAGATATTTATATGGCTTATATGATTATTTTCCAATTATTTAACAATGGATATTACTTACTTAGAGATATGACATATACATATTTTGGAATTTCAATTATGTTGTTAATGGTATCTTTGATTACACTCACAATTGTTTTAATGAAAAAAGTTGCTTTAAAAGGAGACTCACAAAAAGCTAACATAACTGAACCAGTAGAATTAAAAACAGATGAACCTAATAAAGCTGAATAATAGATTTATTAAGTAAAAAACAACTAGGAAATCCTAGTTGTTTTTTGTATCTTCTTTTTGATTTTCAACGTTATTTTTTTCTTGTAATGTAATTACATGACCATTTTTAATTATCTTTTGAGCGACTTTTTTATCTTTTTCATAATCTCTAAATATCAAATCAAATATGAATTCAAATAATACAAATAAAGTTAATACAAATAAGAATATGGTGCAGGTTATCTCATATCCTTTTAAGTCTTGACCTAAAAATGGAATATTATTAGCTAAATCGTAGAAAAAATTAATACATAATGTAAACATTAAAATAAATAAGCATAATTCTAATACTAATATTACGATATGTTTAATTTGCATTGTTTTGAAATGGGGTATAAAATTTTTAAAATAATCTAAGATATTTTTCTTTTCCATGTTTAACTCCTTATTTATTAATTTTATCAAATTTAATAGAACATATAAATGATGTTATTGATCCATTTTTTATTCCAACAATATTATATACATTATTTTCATTTTTGTAATATGTTTGTAAATTGTCGTTAAAAACACATTCTTTTTGGAAGTTTATTTGAAATTCTTTAATTTTTAAATTTAAAATATTTGGAATTGAATCTATTGCTATTATTGAATATTTAACATTATTCATATGCTTATTATGATCTAATTGTGAAAATGAAACTTTATTTAATATGCCTTTATTATAAGTTGATAAATCAACAGGCTTAAATAATATAAATCCATCATCAAATGACTTTTGAGTTAAATATTCATCAATGTTAAATTGAATTTTATTTGCGCGTACTAGCTTTCTAGAATTAATATCTATTACACACCAAATTGAGCTAGCTTTTAATAGGATATTGCTGTCTTTATCTAATATGTTAAATTCTCTTTGAAATTGTAATAATGAGGCTTTTAATGGCCAAGTTTGTAAAGTGTATTCTTCATTTACTTTCAAATCTTTAATAATTTCAAATCTTATCTTATCTACAACCCATATGTAATTGTTCTTTAATAAATCAAGATATCCAACATTTAATAAATTAGCGTGTTCTCCTGCAATATCTTGTAAATAAGATAAAATTGCATTAGGGAATATGTTGTCGTTAGTATCAAAATCAGAATAATTAAATTTTATCTTTTTTGAATATAATTTTAAGTCTGTCATTTTAAATCTTCTTTTTAAATATTTCGATTAAATCTTTATAATTTTTAAATTCAGTGTGTTTAATTTCACTTAATAATTTAGGATCAATTTTCTTTTCTTTTTGATTTAAAAAGAAAGATTGCATGTTAGCTTTAGAAGAACCAATTATATCAGTAAAGAAATTATCACCTATAAAGGCTATGTTCTTATTTTCTACTCCAATTATTTTACTTGCAAGATTAAAAAATCTCACATCGGGTTTTTTAACTGCATATTCACTTGAACAAATTATATGTTCAAAAGGAGATTGCTCAAAGTTTCTATTTACTAAATTTACAGTAATATCTTTTGAATGGATTGTGTTAGATAATATAGAACATCTGATATTATTTTCTTTTAAAAAATTTAAGAATAATTGAATATTTTCTACTAAATCTGCTTTAAAGCCTAATGAAGAATCAATGCTAGCTTGCTCTAATGAGCAGTCTAAAATTAGTCCATAATTAGTGCAGAAATAATTTATGATAGCCACTTGATTAACATCGTATTTTGTTGATGAATAATATTCATCTAAAAAGGTTAGATATTCATTTTTAAATGTTTGAAAATCTAAGACTTCTTTATTTATTACATGTTTATAAATGTTATTTAAAATTGCGTCTTCACTAACTTGGTTAAAGTTAATTACACTATCCCAACAATCGAATAAAACGTATTTAATCTTTTCCATACAAGATAATAATACACTAAAGTAAATATATATTCTATTAACTATATCAATTAAATTGATATAATACCTGACTTTAGGCGTTAACCCTAAAAATATAGTGTTAAACTATTCGAAAAATAACTCGGCGTTGACAATAATATCAACGTCTTTTTTCTTTGTTTAGGAAATTGTATTTGTAGCGAAAAAAATTAAAAAACACAATCCTAGGGCTAAAATTGTGTTACTTTTCTATTTTATAAATGAAAT
>CAVGYR010000135.1:0-4745 GCA_963633325.1 uncultured Treponema sp. | reverse complement strand
GTTCTACATTAGTAGATTTTGATACAGAATTTTATTTATATGAACGTATTGAAATTGGTGATTTAAAAGTTTTATATGGTTCGACAAGTGAAGATGATGTTAGAAAACAAGGTATTGTTATAACAAAAGGTCTAGCTAAAAAATTAATTAGTGATTCAAATTCTAAACTTAAGGTTGAACAATTAGTAGGAAAGAATTTATTAACTGAAAAAGTTGATAATGGTGCCGATACATTTACAACTAGTGAAAATTATAGAATTGATGGTAGTTATAAGATCGATGCTATTCTAGATACGGACTCATTATGTGGTTTTATTCCTCAATATAAAACTGATAACAAAGCTTCTGTAAGAGTTTCACCTTATGATACTGCAACAATACAAACTAATGTATGTTATATTTCAGGATTTAATAATAAATTAAGATATTTTAAATCATATGAAGAAGAACAAGAAGTTGTAAAAGCAAACAAAAATTATTCTATAAGTTCTATCACAGGTACTTTACCACAAAACGATAAAGAAGTATTAATTAATAGTTTATATTTAACAGAAGACACAAAAAGCTCTTATTATAATGATGGTCAAAAATTACAAGAGTATTTAAAATATATGGGTTTTACTATTACTGGAGTTTTTAGTGACCGTACAAATGTTGCACTTGGATTAATCTTTTATGAATCACAAGATAGATTTATGGATTTATTACCTGCTGTTTAAGGTGAATATGAATTTGTTAAGTACGATCAAAGTATTAGTTATTCTAATATGTTAAATTATTATGATGTAAATAAAGATATAATTGTTCATAATACAGCTGTTGAAAATCAAACAAAAATTTATATATTAATAGCTCTTATAATTGCCTTATGTTTATATATTTATTTTACATATAGAAGTAGAATGTTTACTGATATTAAAAAGATTGGTATAAGAAGGGCTATTGGGGAAACAAGGAAAGATATAATAATAAATTATGCTTTAACTACCTTTATTGAGAGTATATTTACTATTTGTATTGGCTTTGTATTCGCAAGTATTTTCTATGCAGTATTCTTAAATATTAGTAATACAGTAAATAATGTTTATACTGCATCATTCTATACTAATTATTTATTCTATATTTCGTTTATAGGTATTATGATATTAAATATAATATTTGGTTGTCTTCCTTCTGTACTTTTGATGCGAAAAACTCCTAGTGAGATAATCGCTAAGTATGATATTTAAAAAGTTCATAAATTTGCAAAAAGCAAAATTTTAGCGTATCATAATAGTGAGGTATATGTATGAGAAGAGAAAAGAGTTGTGGGGCTGTTATTTATAAAAAAGATAACGGAAAATATAAATTTTTAGTTGAAGAAATGATTCAAGGACATTACGCATTTCCTAAAGGACATGTGGAAAATCTAGAATCTGAACATGAAACTGCCCGTCGTGAAATTAAAGAAGAGACTAATTTAGATGTTAAATTTTATCATAATTTTAGATATCATACATCTTATAGTCCTGCTAAAAATGTAATAAAAGATGTTATTTATTTTTTAGCCGAAGATTTATCAAGTTCGCCCTTAAATAAGCAGGAGACTGAAATTAAAAATTTATTATGGTTGACTTATGATGAAGCACTAGAAAAAATCACTTTTGACAATGATAAAGAAATATTGAAAAGTGCTAATCAAATATTAGAAAATATTTAGAATTTTTGAGCATGTTCATTTTGAATATGCTCTTTTGAGGTTTATATGAGATATAAATATAATATATTGAATGAAGATTTGTTAATTTTTGATACATCTAATGATTCTTCAAATACATTGTTATCCTATTTATCTAAGTTTTTAACAGAAGATGAATTAGATAAAATTAATAGATATAAAGAAGAAAATGATAAAATAACTCATATTATAAGTTATACAATACCTAAAATTGAATTAGCTCGTAAGTTAAATATTAACCCTAGTGATGTTTGTATTGTTCGCAATGTTGGAGAAAGACCATTTTATAAAGATTATCCTGAATATTTTTATAGTGTTTCTCATTCTAATTCTTATGTTGGTTTTGTATTGTCTAAAAACAATATCGGGCTTGATATTGAACAAAGACAAATTAGAAAATTTGAAGCTCTAAAAATGGTCTCAACTGATAATGAGATTGAAGACGCAGTTGAATTAGATGATAAATACAAACTATGGACCTTTAAAGAGGCATATGCGAAATACATTAAAAAGGGCTTAGGTAGTTATTTAAAAGAAATAAGTTTTGATAATCCTAATATCGAAACTTCTACTATTTTTATTAATCATTTGGTAATTTCTTTAGTTAAGGAGAAAAATTAATCTTGTTTTTAATAAAAACTTTTAATATAATTTTAAAAGGTGATTATATATGTCAGTTTTAAAGGCAACTAACGTTTCTCATGGATTTGGTGAGAGAACAATTTTAGAAGATGCAACCTTCCAATTAAATAAGGGAGAACATGTAGGTCTTATCGGAAATAACGGTGAAGGTAAATCTACATTTTTAAACATTATTATCGGAAATATTACTCCTGATAGTGGTAAGATTGAGTGGGCTAAAAATGTATCTATTGGTTATCTTGATCAATATACAAAATTATCTAAAGGATTAACTATTAAAGAATATCTTCGAACAGCTTTTGATAGAGATTTTAAACTTGAACAAAGAACTTTTGAACTTTATGATAAAATGGCCACTGCAAGCGATGTTGAGATTAGTGAAATGATGGAAGAAATCGGTGAAATTCAAACCGAGCTTGAAACATCAGGATTTTACAATATCGATTCTAAAATTGAACAAGTAGGAAATGGCTTAGGATTAAATGATTTAGGTTATGATAGAGATGTAACCGATTTATCAGGTGGTCAAAGATCAAAAGTATTACTTACAAAACTATTACTTGAAAATCCGATGATTTTAATTCTAGATGAACCTACTAACTATCTAGATGTTGAACATATCGAATGGTTGACTAATTATTTGCTAAATTATGAAAATGCATTTATTCTAGTAAGCCATGATATTCCTTTTTTGAATAAAGTTGTAAATGTTATTTATAACCTTGAAAATGGTAATATGCGTAGATATACAGGTAACTATGAAACATTTAAGACGTTGCACGAAACAGAAATTTTGCATCAACAACTAGCTTATGATAAGCAACAAAAAGAAATAGATAAACTAGAAAAATTTATAGCGAAAAATAAGGCTCGTGTAGCTACAACAGATCTTGCAAAATCTAGACAACGTCGCCTTGATAAGATGGTTATTTTAGAAAAACCATCTGAACAAATTAAACCTAATTTCCATTTTAATGAGGCTAGTAGTAGTGGAAGATTTGTAGTTGCACTTGATAATGTAGTTATAGGGTACGACGAACCACTTACTCGTCCTATCAATTTAGTTATTGAAAAAGGTCATAAGATTGCGATTAAAGGTGCAAATGGTATTGGTAAATCTACATTATTAAAAACTATCTTAGGAGAGTTAAAACCTTTAAGTGGTACTGTTAAACTTGATTATAAACTAGAAGCTGGTTATTTCTGCCAAGAAGAAGTAGGAAGCCATAAACAAGCTCTTCAAGAAATTTGGGACTTATATCCTTCGTTTACTCAAGCTGAAGTTAGAGGAGCTCTTGCAAGCTGCGGTTTAACAAAAGAGAAAATCGAATCCTTGATGATTGTATTATCGGGAGGAGAACAAGCTAAAGTTAGACTTTGTAAGATTATGATTAAAGAAACTAACTGCTTAGTTTTAGATGAACCTACTAACCACTTAGATAATTTAGCTAAAGAAGCTTTAAAAGAAGCTTTAGAAGCTTATAAAGGAACTGTAATATTAGTTTCGCATGAACCTGAATTTTATGATGGCTTATGTGATACAGTTTTAAATGCGGAAGAATGGACGCTTAAAATCGTTTAAGATAATTACACAAAGTGTTATAACTTTGTGTTTTTTTTCTTATCTTGATAAAATTTTATCAAAAAATAGTTTAAAAAATTTTAATTTATCATTTTTTATAAAATTAAACTATAACTTATGTACGAGAATTTTTAAATATTGATGTTTCTTTATTTTTTTATAAAAATTAAGATTATTTATTCGTTTTAAGTCGAATTTAGTCAATTTGCTTAAAAATAAATAAATGAGTAATATATAGTTACACATGTGTTAATAATTAAAAAGGAGGTTCTATGTATAACTATATTATGCTTATAGGTCGTTTATGTAACGATGTTGAAATTAGTGAATCTAATAATGGGAAAACATATTCTCGTTGTACATTAGCTGTTCAAAGACCATTTAAGAATCCAGATAATGTTTACGATACAGATTTTATTCCTGTAACTATTTTTGACTCATTATGTGAAACTGCTCAAACATATTTACATAAAGGTGATCTAGTAGCGTTAAAGGGTAGAGTTTCAACTAATGAAGTTGAATTATCGACTGGTGCTAAGGTTAATGCATTAAGCGTTATTGCCGAAAGAATCATGTTTATTTCACAAAAAAATAAAGAAGAATAATAATTCTTAAGTCCTATGCTAAGTCATAGGATTTTTTTATTGAGAGACAATATAATTTGTGATATACTTTTTGAAAGGTGATAACTATGTTAATTACTAAAATTTTAAATAAAGAAACAGAAAATAAAGACTTAAATAATATAAAAACTAGAACAAGTTTATTAATTTTTTCATCTATTTTTGGCCTGATTACTAATCT
>CAVGYR010000134.1:0-4827 GCA_963633325.1 uncultured Treponema sp. | reverse complement strand
GCAAACATATTCTTCTTATAAGATTCAACACCTGGTTGATTAAATGGATTAACACCTAATGTATAAGCTGATAAAGCACAAGCAAACTCAAAGAAATAAATTAAGGCACCAAAAGTAAATTCATTGATAGAGTCTATATCTATACGAATGTTTGGAGTACCACCATCACTATGAGCAATTGCAGTACCTTCCATAGCTTTTTTATTAACATAATCAACTGTTTTACCGGCTAAGAAGTTAAAGCCATCTAAATTAAGTTCATCATTTTCAATTTCGATATCAAACTCAGGAGTATTTATATTTAATACTGTTTCAAAGAAATGTCTCTTACCATCTTGAATCATTTGGCCTAAAGAATGAAGGTCTGTTGAAAATGATACACTTGAAGGGTAAATTCCTTTGTGGTCTTTTCCTTCTGACTCACCAAATAATTGTTTCCACCATTCAGAGAAATAATTAAGTCTAGGCTCATAATTTACAAGAAGTTCAATATCATATCCTTTACGATATAAAGCATTACGAATACTTGCATAATGTAGGGCAATATTTTCTTTTGAATTTAACAATTCTCTTCTCATGCTAGCAGCACCTTCCATTAAGGAAGAAATATTAATATTAGCACAAGCAATAGGAAGTAAGCCGACAGCTGTTAATACACTAAATCTACCACCGATATCATCAGGTACAATAAATGTTTCATATCCTTCTTTAGTTGCTAAAGTCTTTAATGCACCTTTTTCTTTATCAGTAGTTACAAATATTCTATTACGAGCTTCTTTAGCACCATAGCGCTGTTTAAGTTCTTTTTCAAAAATTCTAAATGCAATAGCGGGTTCTGTTGTTGTACCTGATTTAGATATTACGTTAATCGCATAATCTTTATACTTTAGATAATCTAATAATTCACGTAAATATGTTGAAGAAATTTGGTTTCCTACAAAAATTACTTCAAAATCATCATCAGAAAAGTATTTCTTAAATGTCTCGATAGTAGCTCTAGCGCCTAGATAAGAGCCACCGATACCAATTGATAATAAAACTTTTGAATTTTCTCTGATTTTTTTAGCTGCACTTAAAATACGATTGAATTCTTCTTTATCGTAGTTAACAGGTAAATCAAGCCAACCTAAGAAATCATTACCTTCTCCGTCTTTCTTTAGTAATGTATCATATGAAGCTTCAACTTCTTTTTTAACAGTTTCATATTCTTCACTACTTATAAATTTATTAACATCTAATTTATTTAAACTAATATTTTTCATATCTTATACCCTTATACAAATTATATAAATTATTGCGGATAAAATCCCAACAATTACGCCAACGACAATACCAAAGAATACTTCTTTAGGTTTGTGTCCTAAATATTCATTTAATCCTTTCTCTTTATCGTATCCAACAGCTTTTTGAATCGTCTCTGGTTCATGTTCTAACATGTTATTAAGCAATTTCGCATGCTTACCTGCTTCGTATCTAACACCCATCGCATCATAAATTACAACAATAGTAATCGCAAGTGCTACCGCAAATACATACCCTACACCTGAGTCATAGTGAAATTGCAATACACCAAGAGTAGTTACAAGTGCCACCATTGTAGAAGTATGAGAGCTAGGCATACCACCTGTTGAAAAGAAATATTTCCATGCAAATCTATGTTCTTTAATTGAGTGATATATAACCTTTGTAATTTGCGCAATAAACATCGAAACTAAAGCTGAAACTAAGATACAAGTTGTTCTATATTTTTCTACATAAGTAATATTCATAACGTTTACTCAACTTGTTTAACGCCGATAACCCCAGGGATAGAATCAATTAACATCGATTCAATACCTTCAGATATATCTAAGTCGATAAGACCGCATTCTGCACAAGCTCCTATAACTTTTATATATACATACCCATCTTTAAAATCAACAAATAAAATGTCTCCGCCTTCCGCATTCATGAAAGGTCTCATTTTTTCGATAACTTCTCTTATTGCAAATACTTGATCATCATAGTTCATATTTTGTTCCATAATTTCACCTTCTAACTATTTTTATGGCTAAATACTTTATTCTTGCTAGATTGATTTGAAAAACGTTTTTTCGAACTAGTTTTATTCTCTTTAGCTCTTTCTTTTGTTATTTCATCTTTAAGTGATTGAGGTAAATCATACAACCTTATTTGTGAAACATTAATTTGTGCTAAATCGATATTTTTTTCATTTGGAGTTGTATGTTCATATTTTATTGTATTTTTATCAAAGTTTTCTTTCTCAATAATTTGAATATTTCCTAAAGGCTCAGTTATTTTTAGATCTTCTTTATCATTCTTGTGGCTTGTATAATAAGCTTCATCAATTCTACGAAGAATTGCAAACGGAGCTAAATAATTACAAGATTCTACAACATAATCCATTATGCATTCAAATGAATTTATACTATTTTTTTCTTTAGAAAATCCTTTAATACGCATTTTTTCATCCGCAATATCAAGTACAAGAAAATCATATTTATCATATAATTCCTCAATGTATAGCGATTCAAACAAATTTAAATTAAAGGCTTCACGAACATTTTTTAAAATTTCAAAATAACCTTTTTGACTTTTTACAACCATAATCAAACCTCAAGCAAATATTATATACAATTTAAACACTTTCTACAAGAAGTGTGCACTCGCAAGATATTCCTTCGTTTCTTCCTATATAGCCTAATTTTTCACCACGTGTAGCTTTAATAGAAATTTTTGAAACATCTTCATTTAATATATTACTAATATTTTTTCTTATCTCGTCTCTTATAGGATTGATTTTAACTTCTTCAGAAAAAATCATTACATCCATATTTACTAAGCGAAAGTTTTTTTCTTTTACAAGAGAATAACATTTCTCTAAAATTACTTTAGAATCCATATCTTTTGTACTTTCCGCATTATCAGGGAAAAATGTACCTAAATCCCCTAGGGCTAAAGAACCTAGAAATGCATTAGAAATCGCGTGAAGTACTACATCCGCGTCCGAGTGGCCAAGTAGACCTAAATGGTAATTAACTTCTACTCCGCCTAATATTAATTTTCTATTTTCTACAAGCCTATGTGTGTCATAAGCATTACCTATTCTTATCATTATTATACCTCACAATATGTTTAAACATTTCTAAATCAAACATTGTTGTAATCTTGAAATTATAGTCATCGCCTAATATTCTTTCAATATCTATATTTGTATTATCAAAAGATGATATATCATCAGTTGTGGAATATTTTTCATATTCTAAAAACAATTTAGTATCCCCACCTTGAGGTGTTTGTACACTTACTAGCGTTGCTCTATCTAGAGTCTTATTGTTGTTATCTCTTATTGTATCTTTTAATGGTACACATACATAATATGCACTACTTTTAGACTCTAAACACTTCCTTATTATTTCTTCACTTACAAGCACTCTTGCGACATCATGAATTAATATACGTTTAGTTTTTGTTTCTTTTAACGCATTTAAAACCGATTCATTTCGAGTTTTTCCGCCCTTAACAAGTTTAATTTGTTTATTTTCATAAGGCAAAAAGAAATCATAATCTTCACAACTTACAACTAAGATGATATTTAAATTGAAACGTAAAAAAGTGTCAAGAGTGTATTCAAAAACATATTTACCACAAACTTTTTCTAACAATTTGTTGTGTTCTAGTCCTACACGAGTCCCTTTTCCAGCAGCTAATAATATTATTGTAGTGTCTTCCACAATATCACCTCACAAATTTTAACATCGCTTTTGTCCTCACAAAATTCTAAACAAAGTTTATCATAAGCTACACTCACGGTATGAATATTAGAATCCTTTAAATATCTATCGTAAAAACCTTTACCATACCCTATGCGGTATTTTTCTTTGTTTACAGCAATACAAGGTACAAACATTAAAGAAATATCTTCTTTATTAACTAGTACACCATCTATTGGTTCTAGCACATGAAACTTAGATGATTTAAATTTTCTCGCATTAGAATAAAAATCCATATTTAAACCATTTGTTTTAGGATAACAAACATTATATAAATTCTCTAAAAAAGTAAAATCAAATTCATAATCAAGTGGCTTATAAATAGCTATACATTTTGTGTCTTTATCACTCAAGAAATCTAAAATGGATTTTTTAAAATCATCTAAATTATAACTGAATTTTTTTCTTTCAAATTTCGCAAACGTTCTTGCAACTTCTTTATTCATATAAATAATACTTTTTATGCGGATCTCTCTCAGCTATTGTAAGTGCACTTTCTACATTTTTAACAAGTACGTTAAAATCTTTAGTACGTTGATTGTTAGTGACACCAAAGATCGTTTCTACACAAACAGTTTTACCACTAAAGTCACCTACATTAGAAGTTAATTTACCACTTTCTAACATAGATTTAAATTTGTTCATTTTGCGAGGATCTGTGATTACAAAAACAAATTCCAATCCATCAACTCTAAATAATAAATCATTATCTACAAAAGCTTTTCTAATCGCTAGTAAATATTGATTCATACAAATATCACCAAATTTGCGGTCATATTCTTTATTAATTTTTTCAATATTTGTAAATTTAAAATCCACAAGAAAATAAAAACTAGTAGTTGATATCTTATTTAACGCAAGAAGAAGTTCAGACTTGTCTAAGATTCTATCTAAAAGGGCTTCACCTGTAACACTTTTAAGGTTAGCTTTAATTTCTTCCATTACTGAAACTATTTCCGTTTGAGGACCATATAATTTTTTCCCGTGTTCGTAGACATAAACATAATCATAATTCTTTTTAAATCTATATTTAATCTCATAACGAGGGTTAGAC
>CAVGYR010000133.1:0-4937 GCA_963633325.1 uncultured Treponema sp. | reverse complement strand
CATTATATGTGAAATTTGATGTTTTATTAAATTTCTGATAAAGATAATTTTTAGCTTTATTAAGTTCGTAATTTAAATATGAATTATACATTATTTTGTTTTAGCACTATTAACGATTGTTTCACAAGTTGTAAGATAAATACTTGATTTAGGATCTAACAAATAAACATCATTAATATTTGTTACATTATATAATGGATTTAAATAGAATGGATACTTAGTTAAGAATTCAGAGTAACTTAAACTTTGAGTATCGTCTTCGTAATAATTCTCGCCGTTTTGTGCAGCTTCTTCATATTTACTAACAACGCTCTTTAATGTCGGACTGTAACCAATGGCACAAGCATTTTGATAAGCATTTTCAGGATCTAACATGAAATTAATAAATTTATTAGCTAAATCGTAGTGTTCACATGTTGTAGGAATAATCATTGAATCAAAGAATGCGGCGGTATTTGAAGGGATATAGGCATTAATCTTAATGTCTTCTGTTTTAGCACCTTCTTCATTATATAAAAGATATAGTGCATCAAAGAAATCACCTAATTGGACAAATGCCATATCAAGTTCTCCTGTAGCTACATTTCTCTTTAGATTATCATTATCCCATTGATCAAATTTTGCATTGTAGATTGCATCTATAATTTGATTCTTTAAAGTAGAATCGAAATCCCCAGTAGTACTATTATTTAGATTTGTAATATTAGGATTCTTTCCTTCACCCATTAAATAAGCACTAATTGCCCAACGTGAAGTATCATACATTCCGACTTTAACAGAACTTTCAAATTCAGATTTTGAGAATAAAGCCTTAAAGCCTAGATCTTTAACCTTACTTGAAACTTCACTATTAGATTCGTTATAAATGATTGTATATGCACCCCATAAATATGGCATGAAATACTTCTTCATTTCAGTATCTCCGTCAATGAATTTGTTATCAATGATTGAAGTTAGTGAATCTGTAAAAATAGACTCGTAATTATTTAAGAATTCATATTCAGTGTTATTAACATCAAGCTCTCTTAAATAACCTTCATTATATAATTGTTTGACCGCATAATCCCCTGGAATTACTACATCGTAAGCAGTAGTTCCGGCAGTAATTTTTTGATACATAGCTTCGCTACTAGTTGCAGTCTCTAATACAACTTGGCAATTATATTTCTTTTGGAATTTTGTGACAACTGATTCATAATCAACATCATCATCGATATCAATATATTCGCCCCAGTTTAGTAAATATAAGATATCAGATGGAGTTGATAATACAATTTCCGCAAATACAGTAAAACCAATTAAGCATGTAAAAATGATTAGTATTTTTTTCATTACTTAGTCACCTTCTTTGTGCTTTTCTTACTAGTTTTAATTGAAATAAATAAAACAATCGCAAGAGTAATAAATGTTAATAAAGAGTTGAATGCATAAGCCCCTGCACTAAAGTTTTTCTTTGAATAAGAACTATATACATAGTTTGAGAAATTTGAGAAACCATTTCCTTGTGTATAGAACGAAATTACAAAGTCATCAATCGAAAGTGTGAACGCAATTAAAGCACCAGCCATAATTGGTGTTTTTAGTGAAGGAATAATTACCTTAAATAATGCTTTATATTTAGAACATCCTAAATCACAAGCTGCTTCAAATAAGGCCTCATCTGTTTGTTCAAGCTTAGGTAATACCATTAAAATAACATAAGGAATTGTAAAGAAAACGTGGGCAACAAGCATGGCTGGGAAACCAAATGACTTTTTGAATAAAGGTATATTTGATAAAAGTGAGAATAAAATCATAATAGAAATACCTGTTACAATTTCACTATTCATCATAGGAATTTCATTTAAGAAATCCATACTTTTTCTTTTCTTTCCTGTTAAGGCATTAATACCAATTGATGAGAACAAGCCAACAACTGTAGCTATAGCAGTAGCCCAAAATGAAACTAAAAGTGAATCTAATATAGAAATATATAATTGTTGATTTACAAATATTTCTTTATAATTTTGTAAAGTGAATCCGCCAAATCTAAGAGGAGTTATTGAATTAGCACTTTTATTAAATGATTGGTAAATAATAATAAATACCGGCATATACATAATAAATAAAACTAAGAAAACAATAACCCATTTAAGGACTTCAAGTAAACGATGTTTAAACGCATTTTGTTCTAACATTATTATTTAACCTGCTTTCCTTCAAATTTTTTAAACAATAATACACATAATATAATTGCAATACTAACAATAATAGATAGTAAAGAACCGAAACTATAATTGTTCTTTTCGAATACTGATTGCAATACATTACCGATTAATTGTACATTTCCTTGTCCGATAGTCGAACTTATCGCAAAGCCTGTAGCTGCAGGTAAAAATACCATAATAACACCACTTGAAACACCACCCATTGAAAGAGGCAATGTTACTTTAAAGAATGTTTTAACACTATTTAGACCTAAATCGTTACTAGCTTCGATTAAAGATCTGTCTAATTTTTCAAGGACAGTATAGATTGGGAATATCATAAATGGTAAATATGTTGTTACAGTTACAAATACAACTGCACTTTTAGTACCAAGTAGATTTGCGCCTGCAAACATGTCTGATCTAAATAATTTATACCATGAAATAATTCTTAACATAGAATTACACCACATAGGCAAAATTAATAATAGTAAAAATAACATCTTATTTCTTAATTTAGAAAAAGAAATAATATAAGCTACAGGATATCCTAAAAGGATACAAAATATAACAGTGAAGAATGCAATAACTAATGAATTCCATAAACTTTTTAAAAGCGAAATATCCGCTAAACGTTTATAAGAATCTATTGAAGCTACTGTATCTTTAAAATTCATTCCGTTTGACTCAACAAATGTTAAAACAAACATTATTACAAGTGGCACAACTACAAGTAAACATAGCCAAACGAAATATGGTATAGCAAACTTTTTAAATTGTTTCATGTTTAAGCCATCTCTTCAATATTAGCGGAAATTTGTCTTCCTTTTTCTCTTAAAGCACGAATTTCTGCAGGTTGTGCCTCATCTTCTACTTTCATCAAGTGAATTTCATAGAAATCTACTTTAAGACCTACTTTAGATCCTACTTCTACATTTTGATAATCTTGTACAGTTAATTCTCTGTCCCCTATATTTATCCATAATTGGAAGTGAACACCTGTAAATACTGATTTTGTAACAATACCTGTTAAAATAGCTGAGTCAGGGTCATCAATTTCAAGGTCAAAGTCCTCAGGACGAATTACTGCGTCTACTACTTCGCCAGGGATAAATGTAGTTACATATGTATCAAATACACTATCAAAGAATGATACTTGTTGATTTCCTAAATAAGTAGCTTCAATGATATTGCAGTCATCGTAATTTGCAAGTAACTTAGCCTTCTTTTCAGTGATGGCTTCACAATAAATGTTACCTGGTTCAACTGTGAATCCTAGTTCATCGCCTACTTTATACTTATCTTCAGTTTTAACGATGATTTTAGTTTTTTCTTCGTTTGTAATTTCTACTGATAATACATATTCATTTTTCGCAAACTTAACATCTTTTACAATACCACTAAATTTTGCATTATCTAATAAACAAATATCGAAATCTTCATAGCTTACCATACAATAAATCTTATCGTTAGGCATAAAATCATGAGCTGAAACTTTAAATGTCTTATCATTCCACTTGAATCTTCTAGCTTCAGGATAAACTCCTCTAAATATGTTAGCTTCACCGATAAATGTAGCTACAAACTTGTTTGCAGGAGTATTATAAATATCCTCAGGACGTCCCATTTGTTGAATTTCGCCGCCATTCATTACGACAACTGTATCACTCATAACCATAGCTTCTTCTTGGTCATGTGTTACGAAAATGAATGTGATACCAAGATTTTTTTGCATCTCACGTAATTCAAGTCTCATTGTCTTTCTTAATTTCAAATCAAGAGCTGATAATGGTTCATCTAATAACAAAATTCGTGGCTTGTTTACTATCGCACGAGCGATTGCAACTCTTTGCATCTGTCCACCAGATAATTGATTGATATATCTTTCTTCGTATCCTTCAAGATTTACTAACTTAAGAGCTTTTTTAACTTCTCTTGCGATAATATCTTCTTTAAATGATCTCTTTTGAATTGATGTAATCATTTTGTAATAAACATCGTCTTTAGATATATCTTCTAAAACTAATTTATAAGATTCTTTAAAGTTAGAACCGCCTACGTTTATAGCTAAGCCTAATTCTTCAAGTTTATTTTTAATCTTTTTTGAGTATTCAGAAAGACTTAAGCCTTTGAATTCTTTTTTATTTTGATCTAAATAATCTTTAACAATATAATAATTTGATTTAGTTTTGAATAAATCGATTACAAAAGCCTTTACTTCGCTTGGTTTATTAATATGAGATAATTTTCTTGTTAAATTATCGATTTCTTCTTCATCAAACCCATAATCTTCCATTAAATCCATTGTACCAATATCATAAATATTAGAATATACATTGTTTCTTAAACCGAATGCAATATTATCATAAATATTTAAGTGTGGGAAAAGTGAATATCTTTGGAAAACTGTATTGATAGGTCTCTTGTGTGCAGGTAGTGAAGCGATATTTTCTCCGTCTAGTAATAATTCTCCAACTTGCATATCCTCAAAGCCACCAATAATTCTTAGAGTTGTAGTTTTACCACAACCAGAAGGTCCTAAGAATGTAACGAATTCATTTTCGTTAATAGCTAGATCAAAGTCATCTAGAATAACATTTTGTCCATATTCTTTACGAATACCCTTTAACTCCAAAATCTTGTGAGCCATAAATTTCTCCTTAAATAAAATATTCGTTTTTAATAATATCCAATTCTTATTTATTAACTAATCTAGCTTTTTATTTATCTCTTAGATATTCTATATAACTG
>CAVGYR010000132.1:2619-4939 GCA_963633325.1 uncultured Treponema sp. | reverse complement strand
GAGGAAGAAAATTATGAAATGTCATATGATGAACCTTCTGATAACTCAGATATAATTCATAAAAAAGAAGAAATAAGCGATAAAAAAGGCGTTTCAAAGCTAAATGTGATTTCTGATGTTTCACGTGAAACATTAAAAAACTCAGAAATACCAGATAATAAAATCATATTAAAGGATGAATATGTGATTCAATTACTTGTAGGCGCAAATAAAATGGAGAGAAATATCGATACAACTAAATTTCAAAATATAGGAAATTTCATATCTGATTTACGATACGGAAAATATGCGGTTACTTTACAAAATAGTGTAATAGTCGCAAGCGGAAGTAACTATACTGTTGTTAGTGTTTCAAGTGATGTTCTCGCAAAACAAATTAATGAATATGAACTTATAGATGGATATGAAGAATTTATGGATACTTTACTAGGTAAATGCAAAAAAGTATTCGCTATTGATAAGATCCAACAAATACGAGTTGTAGATGAATTTAAAGAACGAATGATCAACGGCACTTTACCGGATCCTTGTGATGTACAATTGAAAGTGAGTGATACTCAATTAGAAACTGAATTGAGTGTAGAAGAAAATATGAAAAGATTATTTCCTGATTTAGAAATAAAGGAGGATTAATATGTATCCTAAAACATTTGATGATTTGATATATGAATTTCAGAAATTGCCTGGAGTAGGATATAAAACAGCAGAACGGTATGCTTTTACCGTTTTAGAATGGTCAGATGAAAATATAGAAGCTTTTTCTAGTACATTAAGTTCTTTAAAAAAGAAAGTTAAAAAATGCCATATCTGTAACAATCTAACAGACGATATAGATAGAGAATGTATCTACTGTAAAAACGTAAATAGGAACCATCATATGATTTGTGTAGTGCAAAACACAAAAGATATAGGTGCAATTGAATCTATGGAAGAGTATAACGGTGTTTATCATGTATTGGATGGTTTAATTAATACACAAAAGGGAATATTACCAGAACAATTAAATATAAAGAAATTAGTAGAACGTATAAATGATGATATAGAAGAAGTTATCTTAGCTCTAGATCCAACTATTGAAGGAGAAACCACATCATTATATATATCAAAGTTATTAGAGGGGCGATGTAAAGTCTCACGATTAGCTTATGGTATACCTGTAGGCAGTCATTTAGATTATACAGATGCGATGACTCTGCAGAAGGCATTTGAAGGCCGGAAAAGTCAATAATATTCCTAATCGTATGATATAAATAGGAAATATCATACGATTTTTTTATATATTTTTATTTCATATGAATAAATATGTAATTATATGAATGTTATAACTGTTTTCACACTAAAACATGGTTAAATAGAATATTTTGAATTAAATATATTCTTAATCATAGGATAAAAATATGAAAAATCATATGCATTTACTTTATTTTTTATATTCATATGACCGAATAAATATAAGATGTGAAAATGATATGACTAATATAAGATGATGATCCACATTCATATGATTGAAATAAATGTATATATGAAGAAAATATGAATGAATAAATATGATAAAAATGTTCATATGATTTAAATAATGATAGGTATGAATAAAATGTGAATTAAAAAATACGATAATTTATTCATATGAATCAAAAATACATGAATATGAAAAATTACATTTAAAAAAACGTAATCATATGAACTACAAAATAAAGAAAATGATTGATGGGAATAGTCACGTGAGAAAGATAGGAATAAAAAAATAAAATAAAAAAATCATAGGAATTTCACATTAGATGTAGATTTTTGGAAAAAAGTCTGATATAATGCATCTGACTCAGATTATATATTACTATGAAAATCATAGGAAGGGGATTAAAATGGCAGAAGATACAGCACCTATTGATGTATATTATGATATGGATATTGCTCAAATTTGTCAGCATTTCAATAAATCAAGAAACACAGTAGATAAGGCAATTGCGAAACTTGTGAAAGATAATCCAGATAAGGATTGGAAATACAAAAACGAAGCAACACGAAGAATTACTATTAAAGCAGAAGGTGTTGAACGTTTATCAACCTATTTCAGAAAAGAAAAGCACGAAATTTCTACCGTGGAAATGGAATTAAAGTTTGAAAATGAAAAACTTAAAGCAATTATAGAAGAAAAAGAAAAAGCGCAATCTCAAATTGAACAATTATACCAAGAACGATTAAATCTAGAAATTGAAAAAAGTCGTCAGACTTATTTACTAGAATCTCAAACAAAGGATGATCGTATTTCTGAATTAGAATCTGAAAATCAGAAGTTAAAAGAAATTGAAGAAAATTATAA
>CAVGYR010000132.1:0-2609 GCA_963633325.1 uncultured Treponema sp. | reverse complement strand
CAAAATCCTTCTTCTATCGTTTAACTCATAAATTTTAATCATTCATTGCTCTAGCAATCTTGCTAGGGCAATTTTTTGTATATTTCATATGAAATGGAGCAAGAAAATCATTAAAGAATGCAATTCCATCATGATCACAATTGTATTCATATTCGATTTCATAATCTGTATGATTGAAATAAGTAGTTTTATCTGCACAAATTTCACCTTGTTTACATTTTAATATCTTTCTATCTGTTGTAAATGTCGTGATTGTTTTTACATCTTTAGGTATATTGAATTGATGAAACCAACTTATAATTTCTACATCATCAATTTTATGGATATCATCTGTTTGGATTTCTTTTTCATATTCATAATGCGTATAGCTGTCTTTTCGTATTTTTAATGTAAATATATTTTTATTACCAATCGTACGAATGCGCATGGCACCATTTTGTTTTTTTATACTTTGGTTTTCGTCATCATAATATGTATTTGTTTGAATTCTACTTTTTTCAAAATCATATGAATTTATAATTTTTTCATATATTTCTTTTGATACTAAAATTTTTAGTTCTCGCTCTATATTATTATACATTTATATCACCCATAAATATGTTACAATAGTTTCAAGAAAAGAGGAAGTCTGGATGAAATTTAATATTGTTGATCGTGGAGATGAAAATTCAAAAAAAGTCGCAATAGATTTAAAAAAACGTCTTGAAAAAATTGGTTGGATCTATGATTCAGATAATTTTTTGATGTTGTTTTCGATAGGTGGAGATGGTACGTTATTACGTTCTATTCACACTTATATTGATAAAATTGATAGTATTCAATTTCTAGCAATCCATACAGGTACTCTTGGCTTTTTTACAGACTATACACAAAATGAGTTGGATCAACTTATATCTGATTTACAAATCAATCCTTACAATATTGATTCATATCCTCTGTTAGAAATGAAACTTCCTCAAGTAAATGATAAATTATATGCTTTAAATGAAGTGAGAATTGAAAGTCTATCAAAAACTCTTGCCCTTGACATATATATTGATAATGAGTTTTTTGAAAGTACAAGAGGATCAGGGATTTGTGTAAGTACTCAAATTGGATCGACGGGTGTCAATCGTGCATTGAAAGGAGCTGTTATTGATCCTGGATTAAGAGTATTGGAACTATGTGAGATTATGCCGATATCACATAAAGGTCATCATTCATTAAAAAATCCTTATATTATGCAAGAATCAAGACAAATTACAGTAAAAGGAGATACTTTATCGTTTGCCCATGTTTGTTATGATCATCTAGAAAGAAATTTGGATTCGATTAGTGAGATTCATATTTGTCAAAGTAATAAAAAAGTGCGATTTGCTCGCTATCGCACCTACTCTTATCTAAAACGATTAAAAAATCTTTATTAATGTTTAAGACGATGTATTTGAATCGTCTTTTTTGTTGCCGGCGATATATTATAGATAATCGCAAATGAAATAAAATAAGAAAGAGTTGAACTACCACCATATGAAATTAAAGGAAGGGTGATTCCTGTAATCGGTAGTAATCCTACAATCATTCCAATATTTTGAAGTTGTTGATACATTAACATCGCCACAACTCCAACCACAATCAATTTATCTTGCCTGTTTATCGTACTGTATGCAATCTTACACAAATAAATATCTAATAATATACAAATAATAAGAATAAAAGTTGTACCTAATAATCCAAAACATTGTCCAAATGCAGCAAAGATAAAATCGGTATGAGCTTCTGGAATAGAAATAATATTGGCTTGTAGTCCATACCCTGTAAGACCTGCACTACCTAAAGATAGCAAGGCTGTATACAATTGATTCGAACTTCCTAAAATATAGCTTTCAGGATCGAGCCACGCATCAATTCTTTGCAGTTTATAAGCTGAAATAAATTTGGATAAAATATCTGGATATTCAAAATAAAGGAATAAGAAAGATCCTAATACTGCAATGATTAATACAAATATAAAAATAATATATTCTTTACGGATTCCACTACAACATACAAGAACAAAGATATTAAAAACAATGATAATACATACACCAGTATCTGGCTGAAGTAAAATCAATAATAATGGAGGGAAAATAAGCTTTATTATTTTTAGCAATAAATAGAAGTCTTGTTTATAAGTGGGATTTTTATATTCATTCTGATGATCTACAATGATTTGAGATGTCATCACAATTAGGACAATTTTAATGAATTCACTAGGTTGAAAACTACCAATAACTGGCAATACAAACCAAGAAATGGCTCCATTTGTTTCACTGGCAAAAGGTAAAGTATATCCTGTAAAATTATTTAATAAACGAGAAAGAAATAGATAAATTAAGCAAATCATTAAAATGAAATAAGCTTTTTCCATAAATTCATATATTTTCTTATTTTGTATTTTCGATAATAGAAATAAACAAACAAAACCTATGATAAACCAAAAAGCTTGTCGAAACATATAGGAATAACCGGATCCAGTTTTTATTAAATTTATAGAATTATATAACGCAAAACAACTGGTAATCCCAAATAATAACAATATTAAAAGAAAACCAATATCAATTTGAATTGTTTTATTCTTCCATTGAATGGTT
>CAVGYR010000131.1:0-4958 GCA_963633325.1 uncultured Treponema sp. | reverse complement strand
ATTCATTCCGGAATGAATGGATAAATATCTTTTACACATAATTTACTCTACTCCCGTAAAATAATATTAGGTAGGTTTTTAAACAAAAATTATTAATAATAAAGATGCAAGAAAGGAAAAAAGTATGGATACTTTGAACGAAAGAATTAAAAGTTTAAGAAAAAGAAAAAATCTTACACAACTTCAATTTGCTGAGTTACTTAATATAACTGATAAAGCTGTAAGTAAATGGGAAGTTGGAGAAGCAAATCCAGATATTAGTTTATTACCTAAAATTGCTGATATTTTTAATGTTTCACTTGATTATCTTTTAACCGGAAAAAAGGAAGAAGATAATATTTCTTTAGAAGATATGGATTGTGAAAAAAGGATTCACTATCTTATTAAAAAGGATGATATTGAAAATTTTATTAAATATGATTATGATAAACCATCTAATGAACATAAAATAAATATCTACAGGGATGTATTTAATAGATATGGAAATTCACAATTAAGGTCATTAAATATTCCTATTTGGCATGAAATAATAAAAGAAAATGCTTGTAAAATATTTAATAGATGTTGTGATTCATTAATAGAACAAACAAAATATAAAATTAGTATTGCCGTATTAATGACTGGAATTTTAGATGATGTTATAAGAAAGTGCATAGAACTTGATAGAGCTGACTTTTTAGAATTGCTTGGTGTTAAGTATTTTAGAATTAGTGATATTAAAAATGCAAATAACACACAAAAAAATACATTTTATCTTCCAATTGTCTATGAGCGAAGTTATGTGAAAGAAGCAACTTTCTTTATGCTTCCAAAAACACTTGAATATTTCTTTGAATGTGCAGATAAATCCCCTAAATCTTTTGAATATATTGCTAAAATTGAAGTAAAAGCAAAACTAAATATTCAACAACAAAGAACTTTTGGTAGAAATGAAGAATATTATACAAACACAAATTTGTATAGCAATATTATCGAACTAGCTATAAAGTATAATAAATATGACATCATAAGAAATTACTTAGAGATATTCAAAAGTGAAGTTAAACTTTTTAATCAAATAAAATATAGAGAATGGTATTCTTATGAAGATACATTTTTATTTACAAACAATCGCATAGTAGCAAGATTGTTTGATTTTTCAAGTGATATTATTAATAAATTAATTAAAATCGGAAAATTAGATTTAGGAAAAGAAATTATTGAACATAATAAGACTATTGTTGATATTCTTAATAGAATTTCATGTAAAAATAAAAATAATTCAATTTATGTTATTTCAGAATTGGATGTTGAAAGACTTTATAAATTAAGTAAAGATGATTTAAGTGAAGAAGAAAAATTAAAACTTGAAGCAGTAAAAAATTATCTTATTGATCCAATAGTATTAAAAAAATCAAGAAATCTTAAACTTATTAGAGAAATATTGGATAATAATTATTATAACTATTATGAATTCGCTTATGAATCTTTGAGAAATAAAAATGTTAAAGATTTGTTTAAATTTTTTGTGGATAATAACTTTGAACTTTGGGCTGGAAAGCTCATGCGTGGTGAAGCGTATTATTCTGAAATACTTGAACAAATATGGAATATATTTACAAGTGGGCCAGGATATAGTTTTTATGAAGAAAATAAACGCTTAATTGATGCACAAAACAAGATAGGAATAGAAAGAGGCTCAAAAACTAATAATGATTTTTATAAATTTCAGCAATATGCTGGAAACCTTGGAGATAATCCAATAATTAATCGTATTAAGGAACTTAAAGATGAAATTTATAATGATGTAGTTGATTTGATTTCTAGTGAAAAAAAGGCTAAAGACGATGAAATTGCAAAAGAAAAATTGGCAAAAGGATTAACAAAAGAATATTTTGAAGAACTTTTGAAAAAAGGCCAAATTAAACTATTTATTATTGAACTATGTGCTCTTCAGGACGCTATTTTTGTTTATGATTATCATTATGATGGAGAAGATTATTCGGAAAGATTAGAATCTCATTTTAAGGATTTGCTAGATAATAAGTGGGAATGTGATGGTGAAATTTTAACAAAAGAATACATTGAACATTTAAGAAATTTATTCTATAGGCTAAGAATTTTAAGAAATAATATTTCACATCCTAAAAAAGAGGAAATTGAAGAATTGACTATATCAGAATTAACTGAATGTTTAAATTGTGTATTTGCAATTATGGTGGAGGAATAATTATGGATAAATATCAAAAATTCGCATTAAGGTGTGCTGGGTATTCGGTATATAACAACAATATTTTTAAAAATGGTAGGATAGATAGTAATACTTCAGGTTGGTCGTATATTACAGAAAGTAATTATAAAATAATAATAAAACAAGAAGAAAATTATAATATTGTAAAGTATTTTATAATATTTGAAGAAACAATAAACAAAGTAAGTGCTAATGGATTAGATTATTTCCCCGAAAGTATTTGTGATCGTAGCGATAAACATGTTGTGGTTCCAGTTGATTTTGAAAAGCAAATTAAAGAATTAACACTTAATTTTAATGATGTTATTAACCCTATTACTGTACCTGTTGAGTTTATTTTTGCAGATAGGAAAATATATGATGATAAATTAGAAAAGCAGCGCCAAAAAGAATTGGAAAAAAGTGCAAACATTTCATTATCAGTTGGTGTGGATTTAGTGAACATATATTTTCAACCATGTTCCTCAAATTATTCTAAAACAACAATCGAATTATGGCTTGCAGAAGGTCAATATACATCTCATTCAAGTGTAATGGGAAGAAGTGAAACATTTATTCCTAAATTAAAAATTGAAACAGCTAAAGCAACTAGAATGATTGGAAAATTTCATGTTGAAGGCAAAGAAATGTTTTTTGAGTCAATAACGGGATTGGCTAAAGGTGCATATGGAGTTGTTATTTCTCAATTTGATAATAATAACACTTTGTTATTCAAATCAGAATTTAAATATTTTGGAATATAATTTATGAAGTATTTATTTTTTGATATTGAATGTTCCAATTGTTTTAATGGAATTGGAAAAATAGTTGAATTTGGTTATGTGCTAACTGATGAAAATCTCAAAATAAAGATAAAAGATGAACTTGTAATGAGTCCAGGTAAAGGAAGAGATAGTCGGTTTAATTTGGTTGGGAGAAAAGGACAAAAAGATTTAATACTTTCATATGATTACGATTATTACTATCAGCAGCCTGAATTTCCAACTTTTTATCAAAAAATAAAAAGTCTTATGGAAGATGAAAATACATTATGTTTCGCATGGTCAAGCAGCAATGATATGCGTTATTTATTTCAAACTTGCAAAAGGTATGGGGAAAAGCCATTAAAATATATTTGTTATGATGTTCAAAAAATAGCCGATAGTTATTTAGAAATAAAAGAAAAAATTTCTTTGAAAAAGGCATGTATTAAAATTGTTGGTCCTGGATCAACAGTTAAACTACAAGAACATCTTTCTAGCGATGATGCTAAAATGGTTTTGATGATATTAGATGCACTTTGTGTATTAAAAAAAGTGAATATGGAAACATTGCTTTCTAAATCAAAATATGCAAAGGATAATTCTTTAGAATTTTGTAACAACAATGAATTGAGAGAAAAAAAGAAAAAAGAAATCAAATATAATCATCTTTTGTATAATAAAGTATCAAAAAATGATAATTGCATATCTAAAAAAGAAGAATTTATCGGAAAAAGAATGAATTTAAGCGAAGATGTAAAAAAGAAAACAAAAAGTATTAAAACCATAATTAGAAAAGCACATGAACTTGGATATGTTTTAGTCAATTCATTAAGTGATACGGATATTTTTGTTGTATATAATAAAGAAAATGAAGAAAAGTTAAAACATATATTTAAAAAAGAATTTAAAGGGAAATTTGTCTTACTAAGTCAAATATTTGAAAATGTTAAATGATTATTTGTGTATAAAATGAAGTAATAAAGATTTTAGATTCACCCGTTTCATATAAAGAAATCACCATATCAGTTAAAAAAACAAATTTTAATAATACGTTGACATATGATTTTGATTTTATTAAGATTATGACATAAAGAGGTGTCGGTTATGAAAATATCAATTTTATGTTTAAGCGTTTTTAGCTTATTTAATCATAATTCTATTTCTCCTATTTTTAATATAGAAGGAGATGGAAGTGACACTTCTATTAAATTAAAGTCAATTGGAACACCTATGGATTTAAAACTTGGAACAGGAATTTTGACTTCAACTAAAAAAGAAGGTGTTGGAAGTAATATTTCAACTTTAGATATAAATGGCAACAAGGTTTATAGTACAGAAGATTGTTATGATTTATATAAATATCCAGTTTTTGCAAATGTAGTAATCGAGGTGTTTGATGAAAAATTTCAATACTTGAATACTGGGAGTAGTGTTAGTTATGGTTGGACAGCTTCTAAAGGAGTAACAAGTACATATAATCATCAAGTAACATTATCTTTAAGTGAAACTACTGGTGATGGATTATCAATTAGTGGTGGATTTAGTGAGTGTAAGGCTGAATATAATGAACAAGATTTAATAGAGTTAGGCTTTTGTATATCTAGTGGATATTCATATACTTATAGTAGTGAAGTGTCAAGCTCATATACAGTGAATTATCAAGTGAATGAAGATGGTACATATAGATTGACTAAAAGAGGTTTATTTGATGTTTATGTATTGCAGCATTACACAACAATTTACGATATTAAATATGCGTATAATAACGGTAAAAAATATGCTTATAAAAATGTTTCTTATTATACAGATGCAAGTGCTTCATATATATTAGTTTGTAAGCAAGATACTATAGGGACTGGATTATTTAAGTATAATTGTATAAATGGTAAATATAGTTTAGATGAAGATTATGCAAAGAAATATTTTCCTGATACTGACGTTGTATTTTTAGATTAATATTATGGAAAACTATATTAAAATAACTG
>CAVGYR010000130.1:0-4993 GCA_963633325.1 uncultured Treponema sp. | reverse complement strand
TCTTTAACTTTGGATATTGCTTTAGGTGTTGGTGGATATCCTAAGGGTAGAATTATAGAGATATACGGACCTGAGTCTTCTGGTAAAACAACTTTTGCTTTACATGCTATAGCGGAAGTTCAAAAAGATGGTGGGAGAGCTGCTTTTATAGATGCTGAACACTCACTTGATCCAGTGTATGCTAGTAATTTAGGAGTAGATATTGATGAATTGTTATTATCTCAACCTGATACTGGGGAACAAGCTCTAGAAATTTGTGATGCATTAGTTAAGAGTGAAGCTGTTAGTATAATTGTAATAGATTCTGTAGCAGCGTTAGTTCCACAAGCAGAAATTGATGGTGAGATGGGAGATTCTCATGTTGGGTTACAAGCTAGACTTATGAGTCAGGCATTGAGAAAATTATCTGGTTCTATTAATAAAACTAATACAATAGTAATATTTATAAATCAATTGCGTGAGAAAGTTGGGGTTATGTTTGGAAATCCTGAAACGACTCCTGGTGGTAAAGCATTAAAATATTATTCTTCTGTTAGATTGGATATTAGAAGAGGAGAACAAATTAAACAAGGTAGTGATGTAATTGGTAATAGAACAAATATAAAAGTTGTAAAAAATAAGGTTGCTCCTCCGTTTAAAACTGCTAGTGTTGATATAATGTATGGTGAGGGAGTTAGTCATGAGGGTGAACTTGTTGATTTAGCAACTGAGGCTGGAATTATTGATAAGAGTGGAGCATGGTATTCTTATCAAGATAATAAAATTGGTCAAGGTAAAGAGAATGTTAAAATGCTATTTAAAAATAATCCTACTTTAATGGAAGAGATAGAACAAAAGGTTCGCGAACATTATGGTATAGATAAAAAAGATAAAAAAAAGAATAGTGATTCTAAGAAAGAGAAAAAAGAAAAGGAAGTAGAAAAAACAAAATAACTTCCTTTTTTGTGTGTGCTTGGCATGGCATAAATCTAGGTGGTGAAAGTCCACTATACGCGTACATATCGACGAAGTATTAGGGAAGCACAAGGTTTCCACCGCGAGGTGTGAGCTAGAGGAAGTGTGAAACAAAATCGTGGTCTGATGAACAAAAACTTAATATAAGGCTACATATACGGATGAGAGTGCACAACAACTTAAAGTCCAAAAGATATGCGTAAATATATGTGGTAAATTAAGCAGATAAACGAGGAAAGAGTTATGCCTTACCCAAGGAGGTCTCATAAACACATAAGCACGAGCGTTTTAATATCAACAATCGTTAATGGTGGTCGAAAAAGGTTTATTATGAGAAGTCAGCCGAGGTCATAGTACTTATAGAAATATAAGGAAGGACTGAACAATTTATAGTGTTTCAAACACTAAGATTAACTAAATACGAAGACAGAATGTAAATAAAGAAAAGAATATGAGCGTATCTCAAAAGGTATTCTAAAAGTCGTGTATTTAGTTATAAGATTAGAAAGGAAGAAACGAGTATGGAATTATTAGAGAAAATATTAGATGATAAAAACTTATTTAATGCTTATAAGCAAGTCTATAGGAACAAAGGAACGAGTGGTATAGATAATGTAACAGTCGAGGAACTAGGATATTATATGTATCAACATAAAGAGGAAATAAAAGAACAGATAAGGAATTTAAAATATAAGCCTAGTCCTGTTAGAAGAGTAGAAATACCAAAGGACAATGGAAAAATGAGAAAACTAGGAATACCAACAGTTGTTGATAGATTAATACAACAAGCAATGGTACAAGTACTAAGTCCTATATTTGAACAACAATTTTCAGATAGTTCCTATGGCTTTAGACCAGGACACTCTTGTGAACAAGCAGTTATAAAAGCATTAGAATACTTTAATGATGGTTATGACTGGATAGTAGATATAGACTTACAAGCATTCTTTGATAATGTTAATCAAGATAAACTAATAGGCATCATAAGAAGAACAATCAAAGATGGAAGAGTTATATCATTAATAAGAAAATATCTAGTAAGTGGTGTAATGATAAACGGAGTTTGTCAACCTACAAAGATTGGAACACCACAAGGAGGTAATCTAAGTCCACTATTATCTAATATTATGTTAAATGAATTAGATAAAGAATTAGAGAAAAGAGGACTTAGGTTTGTTAGATACGCGGATGACTGTTTAATTATGGTCAAAAGTGAAAAAGCAGCCAATAGAGTAATGCAAACAATTACTAATTATATTGAAAATAAACTAGGATTAATTGTAAATGCAGAGAAAAGTAAAGTTGCAAGACCAAATCAAATAAAATACTTAGGATTTGGATTTTATAACAAGAAAGGTACTTGGAGACCAAAACCACATCCAAAGTCAGTTCAAAAGTTTGTTAATAAACTAAAAGATATAACTAGTAGAAGTAATGCTATGTCTATTGATGAAAAGATAGTAAAACTTAACCAAGTTACAAGAGGTTGGATAAATTATTTCAAAATAGCAGATATGAAGTCAAAGATGATTGAAATAAGTGAACATTTAAGACATAGATTGAGAATGTGTATCTGGAAATACTGGAAGAAACCAAAGACTAAACACAAGGCATTAAGAAAACTTGGAATAACTGAATATAATGCCCATATGGTGGCAAACACCAGAAGAGGATATTATTGGGTAGCAAGTACTGTAGTATTACATATGGCAATATCTAATAAAAGATTAAAACAAAAAGGACTAGTGTTTCCACTAGACCATTACCTTAAAGTACATACTGAAATATAAATTGAACCGCTGTATACGCGAACCGTACGTACAGTGGTGTGAGAGGGATTAAATAAATTAATTATTTAATCTCTACTCGATTATACTATTATTCATTTTAATTATTATAAACAGTTTTGCTCCACAACAAAAACAATAGTTGCTAACTATTTGTTAATTTTTTTGCTGATTGCATATGTTAAAAAGATTTTCTTTGATTTATATTATATCTATTTTTAGGATTGTTTTTTCTTTCATTTTTTCTATTAGGTATTTCATATATTATATATTCTTCCATTTCTTCTATTAAATCATCCATCATTTTTGACCTTTTATCTCTATCATTTTCTAGTAAGATGTAAATAAAAGTATCTTTAAAAATCCCAATTGCCATATTTTTATTAGTCTTTGCTTTATGTTTATGTTTATAATTTTTTAAAGATTCATCACTATCATTTATAAATGCTTGTAATAAATTTGCAACTAAGACTTGACTATAAATATCTTGTTTTATAAGTATTGATTTACTACTTGTAATGCATTCTATTTTTAAATTATTTTTTAAATGTTTATAATTTGTTTCTATCTTCCATCTTAAATTATATAGGTAATTTATTTCTTCATAAGAAAATTCTTCTGCATCCAAATTTGTTAATAAATATTCTATTTCTTCTGTATCTAAATTAATTTTTACACATCTTAATTTTATAGTATTACCATTCTTCAAATATTCATATATTTCAGGATCTGTATCCTTATAATATTTAGCTCTATTATATTCATAACTAATTTCTATAATTTCATCATTTGATGTCATGTTTTCTTTTTCCTTTTTATAAACTGATGAAGAAGTTCTAATAAGAAATTTTTTATTTTGTTTAGTATAATAATAAAATAGACTTAAACTTTTATAATTTCTATCAGCAATAGTAATAGAGTTAAAATTACCTAATAAACCATTATTATCAATTGTTTCATTATGTCTTTTAAGCATATCAATTTCACTATAATTATATTCTTCAACAATAGTATCAAGTGTATATTTGTTTATTAAATCATAACTTGTAGAAATTGTTACTCTTGCACATTGATTTTGTAATTTTCCATTATAATTTTTTCTAGCCTTTGGTGTATTAGGAATTTCAAAATCACTTCCATCAATACCAGTCAAAACATAGCCTTTATAAGTTTTAACTTCGTCAGTTGAATTACAATAAAATAATTTTATATTTTCTTGAATTAAATATACAAAAGCTTCTGGATTAAGTTTTTCTCTTTGCTTAAACATTCCAGGTGAGCTAATATTACTAATATTATTTATTTTATTAAAATTTCTTATTTCCATTTTTGATGTCAATCCTCTCTTATTTAATTCATACCTTATAATGTCTGCAGGCATTACTTTTCTTTTTCTTGTAAAATTTTTTTCATTAATCCTACATTTTTTCACAAAACATTCTTTATTTATTTCTTCTTTTGTCTTTTCCATTGCACATATTTTATATTTCATAAATCACAAATCCTTTTCTTCTTTTTATTAATCATATCAAAAAAAGATAGAAATATAAATATCTATCTTTAATTTTTCTTAAGTTAATAGCATTGGGCTTTAGCCTCTATTTTTATTCTTCATTATTACTAGATAATAAATGCTTAATATCATCCTCACTAAGTTTACCAATAATATTCTGATCTCTATTTTCTCCCTCGATAACAGAATCACTAAGCATTTTCTTCTTCTCTTGAAGTTCTAATATTCTCTCCTCTATAGTACCACTAGTAACAAGTCTAATAACCTCAACAGTCTTTTTTTGCCCTATTCTATGAGCCCTATCAGTAGCTTGATTTTCTACCTGAGGATTCCACCATAAATCTAAATGAATTACTACATCAGCACTAGTTAAATTTAAACCAGTACCACCAGATTTAAGCATAATAAGAAATACATTAGTATTATCTTCATTAAAGCTAGTAACAAGTTCCATTCTCTTCTTAGAATTAACACTACCATCTATTAAATAATAACTAATCCCTTCTTTATTAAACTCTCTTTCCATTATACCTAAAGCAGTCCTAAAAGAACTAAATAGAAGTATCTTATGACCATTACCAACAACTTCCTTAACAACCCTAACAGCTTCTTCTATTTTAGCACTACCACCAGCATAATTATCATATATAATAGATGGATCAATACAAACTTGCCTTAATCTCATTAAAAGTTCTAATATTTTAAATCTAGCCTTACTAAATCCCTCACTAGCAACAAT
>CAVGYR010000129.1:0-5003 GCA_963633325.1 uncultured Treponema sp. | reverse complement strand
TAAGACTTCGCTATTTGCTCTTCTTAATTTGATGCAAATTGGCAAAAAATACCCCAAAATGGCATAGTATGTGCTCTTCTTAGTTTGATACCGGACATTTTTGTTTCCATTAAACTAAGAAAGGCATATTGCTCATTTTTGCGAAAAGCGACCATTAAACTAAGAAAGGCATATTAATAAAATAACAACAAATTACCATTAAACTAAGAAGAGCAAATAAAAGACAGCCGGTATGGCTGTCTAGTTTATAAATAGTCACAAATATCAACGCTCATCTCTTTCTTTCGAGATCTTCTTTTCTAAGCGAAAGGACGACAAAAGAGTTCAACTTTAGAATACATTATAATGCCTATCTGCCCTTCTTAGTTTTACGGTTTTGCGCATTTAAGACTAGAAGACATTTTAATATGCTCTTCTTAGTTTAACGCAATTTTTGAATTAAGACTGTAAGACTTCGCTATTTGCTCTTCTTAATTTGATGCAAATTGGCAAAAAATACCCCGAAATGGCATAGTATGTGCTCTTCTTAGTTTGACGGCAAACAGTTGTGTTTCCGTTAAATTAAGAAGGACAAATACAAATTAAGAAGGACATATTCGTTAAATTAGAAAAATCAGTGCGTTAAATTAAGAATGACATATTAGTTAATTTATTGCAAGTCACCATTAAAATATTCTTACTCAGATTTATCCTCTGATATCAACATACATAACTCATCTGATAATAATGCGTTCAATGCTGACTTGTGTTCCAATAATTGTTCACATGATCCAACAATTATCTCAGAAAATTTTGTTTCTCCGGTCCTTCTTCTTAATACCAAATCCAAATTCTTTGCTTTCGATGAATTCAACTCATTTCCTTTTAACAATGTCATTGGTTTTGCGTTACCCGCAACAAAAAATCCTAAAGTAGCACTAACATTACCAGCAGCCAATGAGCATCGTATTCTATTCTTTTCAAAATCCTCTTCAACCGACGTTCCTGTAGAAAATATATTGATAATAGACGGTAACGAGTTGATTTTTCTCCTAACAGAACCTTTTACTTCTTTTTCATTCTGTCCTCTTTTACAAAAATCAAAATCGTTTTCTTCCAAGGAATCGTTATAACACTTCTCAAAAAATGAAACTGCATCCAGATTTGTATGTAATCCTGTAAGATGCAGATAATTATCCTCATGTGCACTTACTATGTAATATTCATTTTTTTTAAACGCTTTAGAACATAGTAAATATTCATATTCAACATAATATTGTTCATATAAAGCTGCACATTGAATAACGGTTTCTTTTACGCGTTGCGAAAAACTCTTTTGTCCTTCCATTAAACCTCCGTATAGTAAAATAGAAGGATGACCTCGCAGTCATCCTTCTACTAATTTTTCACAGTTTATTCTGCAATGGGAATGGGTTTTCGGTCTCCATCCCGACCACTGGAACAGGTTTAAGGTCTCTGTTCCGACCTTATAAATATCTCTTTTTGTACTTTAATTATACATTCCATCCCTCGAATAGTCAAAGAGTATTTCTTCTTTGTTCTATACTGTAAAAATCAGGCGCTGACTTGTGTAGAGCAAATAATTGTACTTTATATAAAACGCAAATTGCTCTTGGCTTTTAAAAAAAGTTTTGCAAAATCACGACCGTTGAATTTCCTTTATTTACGGTTGTTTTGACATTCGACCTTTCAAAATGTGGTCCTAGTACCCGAAAATTACAGTATAGAAAACAAAATATTCAAAATTAATATCCCATTTATTTATTAAAGGAGCCCTCATAAGCTCCTTTTAAAAATGTCTATCTGCCCTTCTTAGTTTTACGGCTTTGTGCGATTAAGACTGTAAAGCAGTTTAATATGCTCTTCTTAGTTTAATGCATTTTTTGAATTGAGACTATATGACTTTGCTATTTGCTCTTCTTAATTTGATGTAAATTAGCGAAAAATACACCGAAATGGCATAGTATGTGCTCTTCTTAGTTTGACGGTGACATTTGTTGTATTATTATAAATATTAGCATCTAAGTATTGCTTTTGCTCTACTCCATACATTTCAGTAAAATAGTATGACATTAAAGAACGCATGTGTCGCTCAATCTGTAGTAAATATTTAAAGAACAATTCTTTGAGCTCTGCATCAAACTTATATAGACTAACAATTTCTTCGAAACTCGTTCCTTCTTTATATTTCTTTGTATTCGATATTCTAAAAAGATGTTTATACCCTCCCATAAGAGGAAAATATCCTATTTGGTGTAACATCTCTTCTGCATATTCTCTATCTTTAACTTTTATTCCCTTTTCATCGTTGATCCAGGAAACCTGTTCACTAAAAGAAGAGAATTTTTTCGGCGTATGCATATTATTTCTCCTTAAAAAAAGAGGGAGAGACCCGCAGGTTCTCCCCCCGCCTGTAGGCTTCGCAAGTTTCTACAGAACGATCACTGATTAAGTATACGTCAATTAAAATGTACTGTCAATAAGCCAAATATTTTGTGTCGCCATAATCCACAAGCTAACAGTAAAAAATAAATCTGTAGTTTTCTAATTCAATAATTGTTTTGAAACATAAATGTGATCATGATCAAACATTAACTTGGTTTCTCCACTATACAAAACACTTAATTTATCATATTGTTTGACAAAACCATCCGAATTTAATAATTTATAATTTCTTAATCTTTCCAAAGATTGAACTGAATCCTCTTCATTTACGTTTTGAATACGATTACCCAAAGATACTAAAGCCTCATCTACCGGACCCTTTTCAATCACTGGTATTTTATGAATAATATTCCCCAATCCTTTACTTGCACTTCCTAAAGCATGAATTACCTTTTTATCTACGGAATCACCATTTAGTTTGTCTAAATAATCATATAGCACTGTATATGTATTTCGATATTCTATATTCATTTTATTAAGTTTAGAAAGTGCTGCATCAATAATATTTTGATCTATATAATCACCCAATAAAAGTTCTACGTAATGAGCATATACAAACATAAATAAAGATAATCTGTAATATGCAAAATCATCCACTAATTTAGTAATTTCTTTTTCAGACTGAATACTTATATGCAATCCAGTTTCTTTACCAATCTTTGATGTCAATCGTTCTTTATATATTTCAATATATTTATAAGCATCCTGAATAATATCCTGTGTTTTTAATCGATGTTCCCTCCTATATTGATCATCCATATAACGTGTTTTTAAACTCTTAAGAATATCATATAAATACTGAATATCCCCCTTAATTTCACCATGCTCATGTGTTTTTAAAATCGACAACATTTCCTGTTGAGTCTCTTGAATTCCATCTAGCTTTTTATCAATACTCACCAACATAATAGCCATACAAGCAAAAGCTGGATTATATGGAACCGTATAAGTTTGATGCGTCGTTATTCCATCAACCTTATGCAGTCTTGCTTGTTCTATTAAGACATTATTTTTATCACGCAACATATTCGTTAGACCGCTTTTATCTTTAAATTCTGAAAGATGCAAACCCTTTGGAATGTTTACCGAATAAAGCCCATCCATATTTAGTTCAGTAGTAATTGTACCTGTTTGATCAATTAATGAAGAACCAATTAAACCTAGTGCTGCCAATTCTGATTTTGGAAATGCAACATAATCCTTATTATTTTCTACATCTTCAATAGATGGATAATATTCAATATCCATTACATCTAATTCAGTCATACCCTATTCTCCTTGTTTTAAGTTATATTTATTAATTTGATTATAATATTGATTATCATGTATATCAATATAATTCATATGTAGGGTTAGATATAATGAATAAAAACCAGGAGATTTTACCTAGTTTTTAAAATAGAATATTTATCTGTAAATAGTTAATCATTGGTATTTGATCTAATTTTTTTATTTCTTCTTTTGATAAATCCCTTGAAGATATCTTCTTTGGAGTTATTTTGTCAGCAGCATTAGCAGCATTTTCTAAAGCAATAACAAATGATTTAGCAGTTTTAGAGTCTTGAATTGCGATAAATAGAAAAATAGCAAATTAAAAAATTGTGTAAATTTCGGTAAACTTAATAGTTATTCTTTCTGTTCACTTTGATCTTGATATTTGATTATTTTGGCCAGAACTCCACCTACTACGGCAAAATCAGGTACATCTTTTGTGACAACAGCTCCAGCTCCAACTACTGCATATTCTCCAATAGTAACACCAGGACAAATTGTTACATTCATACCAATCCAGGCATTTTTCTTAATTGTCACTTTTCCATACGTATAAATTTTGTGACGCTCATTCATATCATGATTTATTGTTGCAATCTTTAAGCCAGGTGCAGCCATACAACCATCCTGAAATTCAATACCACCAGAAGACGATAAAATCGCTGAATGATTAATAAATACTCCCTTTCCAAATTTGACTCTATTTCCAAAATCACAAATAAAAGGAGTTAAAATACGTACATCGTCAAGATTTCTTCCAAAAAGCTCTTCTAAATACTTAACATATGATGGATCATCAGGCATAACTGAATTTGCTTTCGCACAAAGCGTCCTTGCTCTTGTCATCTCATCCACCGCATCCTTAAAATAGCTTTCTGTACAATCTGTAGGTCCACCTTGATTCATTAAATCATATACATAATTCTTTTTATATTTCATAACAATATTCTCCTATTTTAATTTACACTATATCGTATCCAAACTGCCCCACTTTCAAAAGACTCAACATGTTCTAGCTTTAATTGTGTTACAGCTCTTTCTTTTTGAAATCCATCAAATACAGAACACATACCATTACGTCCATCAATACCTGCTCCAATTAATATGCTAATTTCATCCAAAAGTCCCGCTTCTAAAAATCCAGCATTTATATGTCCACCTCCGACAACTGCCATTCTTTTAACACCAAAATCATCCGCAAGAATTTCACATGCACGCATCAGATTAATACTGAATATTCCATGGTGGCGGAGCCACCTAATCCACGAAAATAGAGCCACTCAATC
>CAVGYR010000128.1:0-5026 GCA_963633325.1 uncultured Treponema sp. | reverse complement strand
ATCTATTGTTCACTCAAATTTGCCAAACTGAACGAAGTCATCTAAAAAAAGCTTATTTTTATACCTTTGTGTGTTCTGCATTTCATTAATAAAATATCAAATAAGAGTTTTTTATATTGATTTTTGAAAAAGGGGAATTTTTTTAATTTAAAACGTTTGAAATTCTTCATTTTGAAGAAACAAAGTGATTAAAGGGACTAGAGTGGACAAAATTAAACGTTTAAAAAAGTTAGAGTTTTTACGCTCTAACTTAAAATCAATTTAACCGGACAATGATCGCTTCCTAAAATATCGCAATCAATTATTGAATCAACAACTTTATCAATAAGAGCTTCACTTACTACAAAATAATCAATTCTCCAGCCCGCATTTTTTTCACGTGCATGAAATCTATAACTCCACCACGAATACGTTACTTTATCAGGATATAAATATCTAAAACTATCGATAAAACCACAAGATAAAAGTGTACTAAATTTAGTTCTTTCTTCAATGGTAAATCCTGCATTTCTTAAATTTGTTTTCGGGTTTTTAATATCAATCTCTTCGTGAGCTACATTTAAGTCGCCGCACAAAATAACAGGTTTAACTTTATTTAAAGCAGTTAAGTATTCCCTAAAATTATCTTCAAATTCCATTCTATAATCAAGTCTTAATAGACCTTCTTTTGAATTAGGTACATAAACATTAACTAAATAGAAATTATCATATTCTAGAGTGATAACTCTACCTTCATCGTTATAAAGCCCGTTCACCCCGTATACGACATTTAGAGGTTTAATTTTTGTATAAACAAGAGTGCCTGAATAACCTTTTTTTTCTGCACTAGACATATATCTAAAATAATTAGGTATATCTATGTCAGCTTGTCCTTCTTGCATCTTTGTTTCTTGTATACAAAAGATATCCGCATCTTCATTTTTGAAATATTCATCAAAGCCTTTAGTTTTACAAGCTCTAAGACCATTTACATTCCAACTAATAATCTTCATAAATCACCTAATCATTATAAACAGTTCTTATTTTATCATTATAATAAACTTCTTCGATTATTGCGCCACCAATACATTCTTCGTTATCATATAAACAAACAATTTGTCCTGGGGTAACACCTTCGCTTGATTCATATAAAACTTCTATATTACCATTTTCAAGTGGCTTAATGCGAACTTCAGTATCTTTTTGTCTATATCTAAATTTAGCTTGATATGTTTTGTTAAAATCAGGAGTATCACAAATCCAGTTAACATGGCTTGCATATAAGTGATTACTCATAAGTTCAATATTATCTTCACCTTGACCTACAACTAAAACGTTTCGTTTCATATTCTTTCCAAGCACAAACCAAGGTTCATTTTTAAAGCCATTTAATCCACCGATGTTTAAGCCTTTTCTTTGGCCGATAGTGTAATACATAAGTCCGTCGTGCTTTCCTACTACTTTATGATCGATTGTCTCCATATTACCAGGGTGAGCTGGTAGATAATTCTTTAAAAATTCATGGAAATTTCTTTCACCGATAAAACAAATACCTGTTGAATCTTTCTTTTTAGCTGTGACTAAATCATATTTTGTAGCTAATTCTCTAACTTCAGGCTTTGTCATATCACCAATTGGGAACAAAGCACGCTTAATTTGATCTTGTGTTAAAAGACACAAGAAATATGTTTGATCCTTATTAGAATCAACAGCTCTTAGTAAATGTGTTTTACCATTTTCTTCTCTTCTAACTTGAGCATAGTGACCCATCGCAATATAATCCGCATCGTGCTTGAATGCATAATTTAAGAATGCTTTAAACTTAATCTCTTTATTACACATAACATCAGGATTAGGTGTTCTGCCTTTTTTATATTCATCTAAGAAATATGAGAAAACATAATTCCAATATTCTTCGATAAAATCAACTCTATCCATCTTTATTTCAAGCTTTTCAGCTACTTTAACCGCATCTTGATAATCTAATTCTTGAGGACAAACTTCATCGTCCGCTGTCGGATTACCTAAGCGGTCATTATTTAGGGTATGATCCCAGTTACGCATAAATACGCCTGTCACGTCATAGCCTTCTTCTTTTAAACGAATAGCGCTAACGGAACTGTCAACGCCGCCAGATAAGCCTAATATAACTTTTTTCTTATCCATATTTTCACATCCTTGATAATTTATTTAAGTATATCATATTTCTATATTTTTAGTTAGCGATTATCATAACTATCTAGCGATTCATCATTAAAATCGCTTATGTTTAATTTTACATTATTTAAGACAAAATTATTGATTGCGACTACGCGGCCAAATTCGCGTGCACTAATAGAACTATTTATAATTTCTAAATTTCTAATATGCTCGTCTTCAAATCCGATAATTTCAAAAGCTCTTTTAGCATTTATAGCACACATATTAAGTATTTTAATATTTTCTATTAATGTATTTTTTATATTAGGTACAACTTCGGTTAATATTTTGTAATGTGGATAGATTTTACCATCATAATTTTGAGGTAAAACGAGGTTATTATATGAACTATTCCATGAAGTAACAATATGAATAGGGTAAGATACATTATCTAGCATATTATTTTCAAAATTTATATCTTTTATATAACCTTTTCTGCTTGTACTTGATTTTATACGAAAACCACAATCAGTATTATAAAATTTATTATTTCTAATATTTATATTATAAATTCCACCGCTAACTTCACTACCTAAAGTGATACCAAAACCTTTTAGAATCGTATTATTTTCGATACTTATATCATAACTTGGTATATTAGTTTTTATTCCATCACTATCTCTACCTGATTTTATTGCAATAGAGTCGTCATTAGTACTCAAAGTTGAATTTTTAACTACAACATTATGACTTGAATCAATATCGATACCGTCCGTTGATGGCGCAAAATGATTATAGCTTGATACAATGATATTATCTAGTACTACATCATAAGAATATAAAACATGTATATTCCAAAATCCTGAATTATTAGACTCTAGACCATCAATAATAATATTATTAGAATTTTGAATTAAAAGATTTCTAAGGCGTTTTAAATCGTAGTCCGCAAAGGCTCGCATTCCTTTTGAATCATATTCTTTTCTAATCCCGCCTTTAGTGTCACTCCCCCAATATTTTTCCCAAAAATATTCTCCGTTACCTTTAATTAAAACGTGCCCTTTAAGGGAAACATTTTTAGAATCAATAATGTTTATAACGCCACCATATGAGGCCATATTAATTCCTGCAATACGTGTATCAATTATTTTAAAATTATCTGTGCTAGATAATACATTAAAAACTGTGCCATCTTCGAAAGTGAGTCTAATATTAGATTTTAGAAAAATGTTTCGAAGGTTATAAATACCTTTTACAAAACGAAGTTCTTCACTAACATTTAATCTATCAATTTTTTCTTGTATTAAGTCTGTTACATCTATATTCTTATTTACAATATCTAAAGTATTAATCACGATTTTCACCAAATATTAAAGGTTTAACAACATTTAAACCTAACCTAGCATTTTTTACGCAGCGCACCATAAAGACATTTGAGAATTCTTTCTTTTTGTCATAAACAAACTTCATTTCTTTTATATGTAAATGGTATTTGTTAAGTGTTACAACAACTTCTTCTAAGCGACTTGTTAAAAACAAAAAATAAAGTGTGCCATTATATTTAAGATTTCTATCTATTGATTTCACAAGCTCATGTAGTGTAATAGTAGTTTCGTGTTTAGCCATATTTTTAAATTTATTATTAGCTAAATTATCTTCTTTTGTCTCAAAATAAGGAGGATTACAAATGATTACATCGTATTCTTTATTTAAATTTCTAACATCATCATTAATAAGCTCAAAATCTCTAATATTATTAAGTTCTAGATTTTTCTTAGCCAAATCTAGAGCTTTTGTATTGATATCAATTCCAGTTAATTTTTTAGGATTAAATCTAGACGCATAAAGTAATAAAGCTCCTTGATTTGTACCTATGTCAAGAACTGAGTCGTTCCTGTAAACTTCTAAAAAATTACCAAGGGCTTCAGTATCTGAATTAACTAAAAACATATCGGTATCTTGATATAATTTTATATCTTTAAAGTAAGGCAAATAATCTAATCTAATCATTTTTTAATTCCTCTTCTATTATAACGTCTTTTTTTCGCTTAAAGGTAATTTGTGAAATAATAACGCCACAAAATATAACGATACATCCTATTAATTCGTTACCAGTTAAATATTCATGTAAAATAAGAGCCCCAGAAATAGCACTAAATACGCTTTCTAAACTCATGACTAAACTTGCAAGTGTTGAATTTAAGTTCTTTTGAGAAACTATTTGTAATGTATAAGCTACACAAGTAGAGAAAATTGATACATATAAAATAGAAGGTAGGGCATTTATTACATTTGAAACTTCTGGTTTATCAATTACAAGAGCTGGTATAAACGATATTAAAAATGAAACTAATGATTGACCACAAGACAATGTAAATGGATCCATGTTTTTGGCAAAATAACCTGTTGTTATAATTTGTCCTGCAAACATAAAAGCACTAAGTATTAAATAAATATCGCCTTTGCCTAAACTAAACCCATCTTTTACTGATAATAAATATAAACCAACAACCGCTAAAACAATACCAATATAAACATTTATATCATATCTTTTATGTTTAAAAATAAAATAAAAAATAGGAATAATAACTAAATACATCGATGTAATAAATCCACTTTTACCGGCGCCCTCTAAACTAATGCCTTCTTGTTGGAATATAGACGCAAGTATTAAACAAGATCCACAAATCAATGAACTTACAATAATCTCTTTAGCGGTGTTGTTCTCACCACTCTTTTTAAGTTTGTGTTGTCTTAAAATTGCCATCGGTAACATAATAATAAAACTAATAAAAAATCTAACCGCATTAAATGTAAAGCTAGATACATAATTTGAGGCTATATCTTGCGCTACAAAAGCACTTCCCCAAATGATTGTTGTAAGTAATAATAAAATTATTGAATATAG
>CAVGYR010000127.1:0-5027 GCA_963633325.1 uncultured Treponema sp. | reverse complement strand
ACCTATGAAAAGTATACAACAAAATTGAGGGTTAAGCGATAGTGAATTAAAATCCATTCTAAAGATGAATCCTTCATGCTATGATAAGGAGACTTGTCAAGGGCTAATTAACGTTAAGTAAATATTATTAATGTTTTATTTTGTACCCCTTTAGAAAATCAAAAAAAACAAGCAGTTTACAATATTAAACATAAACCACTTGTTCTTATATTAATTAAATCAATATAAAACCAACACTTAATAATATTTATTATTCAAATTTAATCGCATCTAATATATTCATTTTTCTAATATATAAAGAAGGAATTAATGAAAAACATAAATCAATACTTATAAGTAAAACTGCTATCAATAACAAATGTATATAATCTATATATAATCTATCCACGATAAAGACTTTGTTAACTAAAATAATTTGGCATATTAATATAACTATAACAAAAGCACATAGAGAAAAAATCAGAGATACAATTGAATATAACAAACCCTCAAACAAAATTTGTAATGTGATATCTTTTTTTGAAGCTCCTAGAGACATTCTAATACCAAACTCAGGTATTTTTTCTTTAACATTAAAAGTCAAAGTTGTCACAAGAAAAATTACACTAATCATTCCTAAAAACAATTCAACCCCAATTATAATAGGAAGAAATGAATTAATTTGATTTTGAATAGAATCATCAACAGTATTTCGAGAATAAAAACTGATATTTTTATCAAAATCCTTTTCAAATTCCACTTTTAATTGTTTTGGTGAATGTTCTATTGAATCGATTATTGTTGTCAAAACACCATCTTCTGAAAAATATTTATTAAATGTAGTTGTAGGAATATAAGCTTCGATTGGTGGTAATTTCATGTCATTGCTATAATCAATCTTATTAAGATATTCAGTACTAACAGACGAATTTTCTATAACTCCAATAACATTATAATTATACTTGTTTATTTCAATAGTTCTACCTATAGGATTATTTTTTCCAAAAATTAGCCTAGCTCCAAATTCATTTATAACAACAACTCTTGAGCATTTCTCAATTTCATCATTACTCCAAGACGTTCCTCCGACTAATTTTCTCTTTTGTGCAAGAGGATTATCATCTAAAGTATTACCAAAAAGGTCTTCAGAGATAATATAATTATTAACAAAATTTTTAGAACACCCAGTTACTGAATAAGTAACTTTTTTATTATTAATAAATATATTATCTACATAATTATTCGTATAGTACGTAACAGCTGAATTCGAAAAATTATTATTAATAAAAATTTGTTCATCCTGTGTAAATTCCATTTGTGACTTTAGAATAACAAGGTTATCTCCAAAAGAATTATATGTTTCTTGTATTCGCTTAACAAAAGTATCGTATAGAGTAGAACATATAAAAAATAAGAAAAAACTAATTGTCATACCAATAATAGTTAAAACAAATCTTGTTTTGCTTATCATAGTAGACTTATAATAATTTTTTAATTTATCAATTCTCCTCATGAACATTACCACCATTAATTATGAAATGTCTATTAGAAGCGCAATCAAACGCATTATCATGAGTTACAACTAGAATTGTAATACCAAGTTTATTAATCTTTTTAAAAATATCTACGATATTATTTTTATTCACAGGATCCAGATTGCCAGTCGGCTCATCTGCTAAAATTAATCTTGGCTTTAGTGATAAAGCTCTACAAATAGATACACGTTGCTTTTCGCCACCAGATAAATTTCTAACATCCGTGTTTATCAAATTATCTATTTGCAAAAAAGATAATAGAAAATTAATCCACTCATCATAATTGTCAAGATTTTTCTTACTATATAAATAAGGCATTTTAATATTTTCAATTACTGAAAAGCCATTTATCAGATTATAGTTTTGGAATACGAATCCAATTTCTTTATTCCTCATATTAGGATAATCACTAGAAACAACATTATTCAAATCATAAAGATATTTACCAGAATCATATATATCAATAAACCCAAGTACATTCAATAAAGTTGATTTTCCAGATCCGCTTTCACCTTTAATGGTAATAAAATCTCCGCAATTAACTACAAGATTAATATTTTTAAGAACCTGTTTATTTCCGTATGATTTAAACACATTATTCAATTCAAGCAATCTACTCATATTGATTCAAAACAACTTTTGTCCCTTCTTTAATTCCGCTCTTTATTTCGACTACATCATTCCCATATAAGCCAATATCAACACGCGTTTTATTAACAACATTATCATTTAAAACATTAACAAAATATTCGCCTGTTTCATAAATAACAGCCGATTTATCTACAACAAGTACATCTTTTCTAGAATCAATTAAAACATCAACTTCTACTTTACTTCCAGGATAAATAACACTAGAACTTTCATACTCGATATCAACAAGCAAATACCCATCAACAATATTATACGAATGATTTGTAATTTTTCCTTCAAGACTAATTTCATCAATAGCAACATTAACCGTATCACCAATTTCAATATATCTTGCATACTTTTCTTCAATTTTAACAGTACTAGAAAGATTTCTATAGTCACTAACAATTACATTTGAGTTATTGCCAACACTCTCAATCGATTCAATTTTTGCCAAATAATCGATTTTAAAAGATAAATCTTTATCTAAATACTCACTAGGTTGAATTATCGAACCACTATGTAGGTCATCACGTATTTTTGAATTACTAATTGTATATGATTTAAATTTTGAAGAATTTAAACCTACAACTGCATCATTTCTAACATTTTTGTATACATTACCAATTTTTGCGGTTACAGTAATATAGTTTTCCTCTCGACTTATCCAATCGCTATAATCGTCATTTTTCTTACTATTAGATTTTGAAATCAAAATAATAACTAATATTAAAATGATAATAATTGCGGTAGAAACATAATTATAGATTTTCCTTAACATATTTTACTCCTTAAAGCATCTATACTATTACCAAAAAGAGAAATATCCGTATTAAAGTTTTTTTCTGTACCATTTGAATCTACATACAAAATTGATAAATACATATAGTTAAAAGACGTAGTGTTATCTTCATCAAAGCTTGAACTTATATATATTTTCTCCTTAGCAACATAAGAGCGCTCTAAACTATGTTCTAAAGAATTAATTAACAAAGAATAACTTAAATTTTGTGAATTGTTGACTTGGACATTTATTATTTTTATATCAGTAAGTGGCAAAATTACCCATTCTACTTCTTTCGTAATATCACCAATAAACGGAATCGACAAAGGTAAAATATCACTATTTTCAGATGTATCAGTTGAAATGATTTTCATATTTAATTCTATTGTTTTTTCTATCTTATTGTTAATCTTAATGTCAAAAGATTCGAAAAAATCATTTTCATGACCAAAATTGAACACTATTCCATATACATAATAATTATTGATTTTCATTTTAGAACCGCTTTCATTTGTTTCTTTAATAAAATTATATGTATATTGTTTTTTTGTTTCATTTTTAAATGACACGATTTCAAATTCATCGATTTTTTTATCATAAGCAAATTGATAACCAAATTTTGTATTAATAGAATTTACATAATACGAACTCGGATAATCAAGAAAAATAAAACTACCCTTATTGCAGCTTTGTAGTATAAAGATTAGATTAAAAATAATAAGCAAAATTATTAATTTTTTCTTATCGTTCATAAGTTATTCCATCAATTTCATAACGATAATTTTTGGCTAAATACTTTTCAGTCGGGCATTCAATTGAAGATGATGCTTTATATTCATATTCTCCTTGACCGAACCATTTAAATTTTTGATGATAATGTTTAATGTTATATTGTCTTGTTTTATAATTAACCCCTATACTAAAATAAGTGCCAGGCTCATCCTTATTAATTGTCCATGTATAAGTCGCCATGGTTGTGTTCGAATAATCAAAAGATAATGTAGAAGATACAGTTTTTGAAGCATTTACAGCCGCATCCATTAATTTTGTTCCAACTTCAGCTGTATTTGAATTTGTTACACTATATCCAATTGTCCCAGTAACGGATTCAGTATACCCCAATGTGATATCGTTATAAGAATCTTTTTTAACCCAACCAGTTATATTTTTTGCTGTATATGTTTTAACAATATCAGTTTTATAAAAATCATGTCGCCAATCCTCTATACCAGGACAATTGTTTGTGTACACTGATTCTACTAACGTAGCCGCATCCACATTACAACTTGAATAACCACTAAGTGTTAATGATAGTATGCCAACGCCAAATAAAACTTTTAAAAATTTTCTTTTCATACTAATTAATATATCAAACTTTTGATATATTTTATCCTTTCTTGTGTTTACTATTTTTTTGCAAGAAATATTGTGCAACTCTTATATAAAAATATTTTCAAGCAAAAAACATGTCAATTCTACACCAAAGTTTATTTATTGTCCACACTACAATGTAATTCTAACTTGTATTTTTATGCAACGAAAAGTCTGAAATTAAGTAATAATTTAAAGGAAAATCAATTAATATCATACATAGTCGTTATTTCATCGATTACAATATATGAACCATCATTTAACTCTTCAAGCCTAGATTTTAATTATTCAGGAAAAACAAACATTATATTTTTTTCTTTCAAAAAATTTTTCTTTGTCAAAATAACAGGCAACATTACGTGTATCAAATTCGTAATAATTGTCGTACATTTTGCTCATTTTTGTTGAAATCTCTTTAATAATTAGATTTGAGATCATAAAAAATTAAACTATTTAACATCATTTTAGATAAATAGTTTTTACTTAAATTCTTTCTTTAGTAAAGATATGTAACACAACAGTTATATAACTTGTAACACGTGTTGCAACTTATTTTAATTCGATTGTTTAACCAGTCCTTACTATAGCAAAATAAGGAACACAAAACAACATTTTGATTCCTTATTTTAAAATGATTCTAAAATACATATGAAGCTAAAAAATACTTATTATCTAAAAGAATAAACATTTCCTATAAAAAATGATCATGTAAATGTCTTGTATATTAT
>CAVGYR010000126.1:0-5028 GCA_963633325.1 uncultured Treponema sp. | reverse complement strand
AATATATCACTGTAGTTCATAAAAACCTCCTTTCACAAAATATATAATATAATAATATTATATAATTAAAACAAAAGTAAGTAAAGAAATGAGTTTTTTCTTTAATATGAGCTACATTTGTGGTATAATTTTTAAGGTGATTTTATGTACTCATATATTAAAGGAAAAGTAACTCTTGTTAGACCTAAATATATTGTATTAGAAAATAATGGTATCGGTTATGAAATTATTGTTTCTAACCCATACAATTTTAAAGTAAGCGACGAATCTATTATTGTATATACTTATTATTTTGTTAGAGAAGATAATATTTGTTTATACGGGTTTGAAACAATTGAACAAAAAGATTTGTTTTTGTCACTAATTTCTGTTTCAGGCGTCGGACCTAAAAGTGCTTTATCAATTATTGCAAGTGCAAGTGTTAATGATATTATTAATGCGATAAATAATAAAGATGCGCTTTACTTAAAGAAGTTCCCTGGAGTAGGCACTAAGAGTAGCCAACAAATTATATTAGATTTGTGCGGGAAAATCGATTTAGATCAAAAAGAAGATAATACTAAAAAGAATGACTTTATTGATGCCTTACTTAGTCTTGGCTATTCAAATAAAGAAATAATTAAAGTGCTAGATAAAATTGATTTAACACAGGCAGATTCTATTGTGATTAAACAAGCTTTAAGATTGTTAAATAAGTAAATTAATATTATTTTTCCTATAATTATATGAAAGGAATTTTATATAATGGAAGATAATATTTTAAAAGATACAATCGTAGAGACCGAAGACTTAGAACCACAACTAAGACCTTTAAAACTATGCGATTATGTGGGACAGGCAAGCGTTAAAGAAAAATTAGATATCTATATTAAGGCGGCTAAAAAAAGAAATGAATCACTCGATCATGTACTTTTGTATGGTCCACCAGGACTTGGTAAAACTACATTAGCTCAAATAATTGCTAACGAACTTAATGTTAACATTAAAACTATATCAGGTCCTTCAATTGAAAAAAGTGGGGATCTAGCTTCTGTACTTACAACACTTGACGAAGGAGATGTTCTATTTATTGATGAAATTCATAGAATACCTCGTCATATTGAAGAAATTTTGTATAGTGCAATGGAAGATTTCTACATAGATATAATGATTGGTAAAGATTCGGGCTCAAAAGCTATTAGAGTTGACTTACCTCCGTTTACGCTCGTAGGTGCGACCACCCGATACGGAGATCTTTCAGCCCCTCTAAGAGATAGATTTGGCGTTGTTGAGAGGCTTAATTATTATACACTTGATGAACTTTGTTCAATTGTAAAAAGATCTAGTGAAGTATACAAGGTAGAAATTGAAGAGAAAGCTCTACATGAACTTGCCAAAAGAAGTAGAGGGACACCTCGTATTGCAAATAGATTGTTAAGGCGAATTAGAGATTTTGCAAGTATCTTAAGTGATGGTAAAATTACTTATGATTTAGCTTGCAAGTCATTGAATAAGTTAAATATAGATGCACTTGGGCTTGACTCGATTGACATTAAATATTTAAGTGCTATAATAAATCAATTTAATGGCGGACCTGTCGGACTTGATACTATATCAGCTTCAATAGGTGAGGTTAGAGATACAATAGAAGATGTTTATGAGCCGTATTTACTTCAAGAAGGTTTTATAAGTAGAACCCCTAGAGGTAGAGTTGTAACAGAAAAAGCTTATAAACATTTAAATATAAAGAAGAAAGGATAAAATCATGATAAGTTTAGATGATTTTGATTATTATTTACCAGAAGAATTAATTGCGCAAACACCTCTTTTACAAAGAGAAAATTGTAGATTATTATGTTTAAATAAAGAAACAGGCGAAACTAGTCATAAACATTTCTATGATATTTACGATATGTTAAATGAAGGCGACGTCCTTGTAATGAATGATTCAAAGGTTATTCCTGCTAGATTATTTGGTATCAAGAAGGAAACTGATGCACATATTGAACTTTTAATGTTGAAAGATTTAGGAGACGATGTTTGGCAAACTTTAGTAAAACCAGCTCGAAGAGTTAAAGTAGGAACAGTAGTTTCATTTGGAGACGGTTTACTTGAGGCTGTTTGTGTTGAGGAAAAAGAAGAAGGAATTAGACATTTCAAGATGAAATATAATGGAATTTTTCTAGAGGTGTTAGACAAATTAGGAGAAACACCTCTTCCTCCTTATATTCATGAACATTTAGATGATCCTAATATGTATCAAACTGTTTATGCTAAAAACCCTGGAAGTGCAGCTGCACCTACTGCAGGACTTCACTTTACTAAAGAACTATTGTCTCGTTTAGAGGCTAAAGGTGTAAAACTTGTATATGTTACTTTACATGTTGGTTTAGGTACATTTAGACCTGTAAATGAATCTGATATTACTAAACACAAAATGCATAGTGAATATTACGAAATTAGTAAAGAAAGCGCTGATCTGCTTAACGAAGCTCTTAAAAATAAGAAAAGAATTGTATCAGTAGGTACAACTTCTACTCGTGTTTTAGAAAGTGCTTATAATGATGGGTATAAAGAGTGTTTTGGCTATACTAATATCTTTATCTACCCAGGGTATAAATGGAAAGCTGTAAATGCCCTTATAACTAACTTCCACTTGCCAAAGTCTACTCTTGTTATGTTAGTATCTAGTTTAGCAAGTAGAGAATATATTTTAAATGCATATAAAGAAGCTGTAGAAAACAAATATCGTTTCTTCAGTTTTGGAGACGCAATGTTTATATATTAAGGAGAAAAATATGTCTTATTTTAAAAATTATAACGAATATTTAAATGAAAATAATCCACGCGTAGTTATTACTATGGAAAATGGTAAAACTATGACATTAGAATTATTCCCTCAAACTGCACCTATTACAGTTGAAAATTTCTTATCTCTTGTAGATAACAAATTTTATGATGGATTAATATTCCACCGTGTTATTAAAGACTTCATGATCCAAGGAGGAGACCCTTTGGGAACTGGTGTTGGTGGATCTGACACACCAATTAAGGGAGAATTCGCTAGTAACAAAGTTAAAAATTTATTGGCTCATGATAGAGGCGTTATATCAATGGCTCGTACAAATGATCCTAACAGTGCCTCAAGTCAATTCTTTATTTGTCATACAAAGTGTTCACATTTAGATGGTATGTATGCCTCCTTTGGCGTATTAGTTGATGGTTTCGATACATTAGATGAGATTGCAAATGTAAAAACAGACGATTACGATATGCCTAAAGAAAAACAAATGATTAAAACAATTAGAAGAGCTTAAAAATGTTAAAAATAGATGAATTAGATAAAAATGATCTAAAACTTGTCGATTATAAATCAATTGTTGACTCTTTAGATAAATTTGCGATAACTCGTGGAGTCTACAGAGATAATGAATTAATAGGTTTTGTCATCCTAGATAGAGTTGGGCAAATGAATGAATATAAATCAGGAAAACTTTATATTGAATTATTTAATAAAGAAGACTATGAACTAATTCATGATGAATTCGATTCTTTATTAGATTATTTCATTAACAAAGAGTTTTATCTAAAAATTGTCATCAATGTGCTAAATGACGATGATAATAAGCTTTCTTTTATAGAAAAACACAATTTTGTTTTAAATAAAGAAAACGAAAGTAACAAAGAATATAAAATAACTAAACCAATTTATTTAGAGAGGAATAAAAAATGAATCCAGTTTGGTTTGAATTAATACACAAAGATAAATATACAAATGCCCGTGTAGGTATTTTACATACACCACATGGCGATTTTGAAACACCTATATTTATGCCTGTAGGTACAAAAGCTACAGTTAAAAGTTTATCTCCTGAAGAAATAAGCGAAGTAAGCGATGGCCTAATTTTAGGAAACACTTATCACTTATGGTTGCAGCCAGGGGACGATATTGTTCGTGATGCTGGTGGTATCCGTGGTTTCATGAATTGGGACAAAGCCCTTTTAACTGATAGTGGAGGTTTCCAGGTTTTTTCACTTGCAAAAATTAGAAAAATTACTGAAGAAGGCGTGAATTTCCGTCATCATAAATCAGGTGCCCCTTTATTTTTATCACCTGAAAAGAGTATGGAAATACAAAATAATTTAGGTGCCGACATCATGATGTCTTTTGACGAATGTCCTCCGTTCCATGCCTCATATGAATATATGAAAGCTTCAGTTGAAAGAACATTAAGATGGGCTAAAAGAGGTATGGACGCCCATAAAAACAAAGATACACAAGCATTGTTTGGTATTGTTCAAGGTGGACCTTTTACAGATTTAAGAGAACACTGCTTAAAAGAACTTGAAAAATTAGATTTTCCAGGATACGCAGTTGGTGGTTTAGCTGTCGGCGAATCTAAGAAAGAAATGTATGATATGTTAAATTTCATGGCACCTATTTTACCTGAAAATAAACCACATTATTTGATGGGTGTAGGAAGCCCTGATGATTTAGTTGTCGGTGCAATGAACGCAATTGATATGTTTGACTGCGTTGATCCTACGCGTATTGCGCGTCACGGTACAGCTTTGTCTTTCCATGGTAAAATTAGAATTAAAGGTGAAATTTATAAAAGAGATTTTACCCCGCTTGAAGAAGGCTGTAAATGTTATACATGTACTCATTTTTCAAAAGCTTATATTAACCATTTGATTAAAGCTGAAGAAATGTTAGGTGCTAGACTTCTTACAATTCATAATTTATATTTCTTGAAATCATTAATGGCTAAAATTAGAGAAGCTATTAAAACTGATTCATTAAAAGATTTCCAAGTTTCTTTCTTCAAAGATTTTGGTTATACACCACTTGAAGATATTATGAACGGCAATGTAGATAAACCTACTATGAAATTAACTGATGAAATTAAAATAACAGGAGAAAGTAAGCACTAATTTGTGCTTATTTTTTTATGCTTTTTTTAAAATGAAGCGCGTAACTTAAGAGTTAATAAGTAAGCGTCAATTCCCTCATATATAAATAAATTTCATCTTTCTGTACAATAAGTA
>CAVGYR010000125.1:0-5157 GCA_963633325.1 uncultured Treponema sp. | reverse complement strand
AAAAGATCTAATAAAATCAGGATAAACAGTGTTTCTCATATGTATAATATATCATGTACTATACAAATATGCAATCAAAAAAAGACAACCGCGATAGAATCGGTATAAACCTTTCTTGCGATTGCCCTATGCTCAACATCAAATTTACTATTTTTAAAGAAGCTTTCTCCGTTATTAAACAAAAGAATATTACCTAATTTCAATGGTGTTCCAGATGTCCCATCATGATTGATAGGAACAAACCAAATTTCAAATTTATCCTTATTCTTTTCAGCAAATTCAAATTCATTCCTCGTTAAAGTGAATTCAACATTTTCACTTTTCGATGCCTTCACTTCTACATAATGTACACCATCATTATCAGAGTATTTTATATCGTAACCAAAGGGTATCATCGCCATTTTTAATAATACCCGCTTTTTGAGCATTGCCAGACACCCACTCAACCGATCCCTTATCACCAATTATCGATAATAAAGTATAATAAACCTTGCTTTCTCCGCAAAAACCATATTCTTCTTTTTGTCTATTTGTTTGAGGTAAATATACACCTCTAGAAGGCTTGGTCGAAACGCCAAACTGATGATGTCTTAAAGCCTCTAATTCAGGAATTGAAACCTCACCTGTTGTTTGCGATTTAATGGTTTCATTTAATTCCTTAAAATCAATTTCAAGATTTTCTTGTTGATGTGGTTTCGTTTCTTCCTGTTTATTATTCTTAAATTCATCATCTTTTAATTGTTTAATGATTTCTTCGTGATTTTCATTTTGATTATCTAAATCAAAAATTTTAACAGAGAATTGCTTGTAAAATTCTTCTTTAATATCAAAGTTGAATTCTTCAGTAGGTGTAATGTCACTAAAATCAAATTTTCTTACTTTATCATCAAAATCTTCTTTTTTACCACCTTTTTCTAAAATTTTAGTTGCTACATACGTTAAATATTTGCTACGAATTTCATTTTTAAGTTTTTGAAATTGAGCTTTATAATAATCAGTTAATTCGATTTTTTGATAACTATATTGATTGAATTCATAAAGTGCAATATTTAATGTTTCAAAAAGCCTTTTTAAACAATCATAACTTAACTCCAAATTAATATTTTGATAATTGAAATCATTTCCTAATATTTCATCACATGTTTTTCGAAGTTCCAACATATCTTTAGATGTAGCTTGATTAAGGGCATTTATGAACTCATCTTTAAAACTTATAGTTGTATTAAAAAGTTTTTTCGATTCACTAACTGTATATAAAGCATCATCACCATTATTTCTAAAATAATTTTCTACTTCTCTAATTGAATGACATCTCAAAATTATTGTATAGGCATTCTTGTCACCATCAACATCTAAAATATTTGTAATTACCTCAGCTATCGCTGAAACAAAATCTATTTCATTTTTTAAATCATCAATTGAAGTAATATTGTCAGGAATTTTTACATATGCAACTTTTTCTTTGGAATAAACTAATTCATAGTCTTTAAGCGTACCCTCTTTATGTTCTGTGCCTATCTTATATATTGTTTTAGCGTTTGAAACTAAAATAATATTAGCTTTTCTTAAAAGATTGAATTCCTTCCTTTTGTTATCATATTCTAATCTTTTTGCATAAATGTAAGGTAAATATCGTTGAAAATCAGATATGTATTCTTCATTTAAAGTATGGGTAATTATATCGGTAACATTTACATCCCCTATTTTGTTAATAGATTTAACTTGAAACATCCTTTCAACTTTTAAATCACCAACTCTACGATTAAGTACCAATTTTGGATAGTTATCTAATATGTCATCGCTATATATTTTTCTCCCAACATAATAAACTTGAGAAAATGGCAAGTAAGAATATTGATGTTTTGTTTCTGCTAAAACCTTACCACTCTTTTTGAATTCTTCATATTTTTTATTGTCAGTTAATAATTTATCTAATTTTGATTCTTTATAGAATAGATTCAGTTGGTTATATATTTTCTTTCCAGCAGCAAAATTTGTGTCGATTTCAGGCAATTTTAATAGAATTTCATATATTTTTTCTTTAGATAAGTTAACAATATCTTCAGAAATACCTATTTTTTCAAAAAAAGCATCTACATCTTTTTTAGAATCACACTTTAAACATTCATTTATTTTTTGATAGTCGATTTTTAAGGTTTCTATCACTGGAGATAATCCATTATTAGTTGAAATAATACAATTAAACGTATTCGTTTTTACGCCACTTATAGTAGGCAGCCAATCAAACTCTTTAATGATTTTGTTAAGCCAAGATCGCATTTGACTCTTTCCAATTTCTCTTGTGTTTTGTTTTAGTTTAGGGCAGCTTTTCATTAAGGAAGTGTCACTTATCTCATTTTGAGAAGTGATATGCTCATAAAACGTTCTATCTTTCAGTGCCCAACAAATGATGTCCTCAAATGTAGAGTTCTCTAAAATCTTATCTATTCCATAAATTGTGTCTATGGTTATTTCTTTTGATTGATTAAAAAATTCGCTAAATGAATAACTTTCGCTTTTACTTGCAACCAGAGTTGTATATATGTTTGAGTTATATTTAATATATTCTTCTAAGTCTTTAGTATTTAAAGAAACTGATTCTATTTTCGGATATTCCTTTACTCCTAATTGTTTTAGAAATTGAATGACATTATCAGATGATTTATCATCAAAACCTAAAGTTGATTGATCTACTATAAAAAAATGAGAGTCTAAATTTGAAATAATTCTTTCACCAATATCATTCCCATAATCTTTACCAAAATAGCATTTACTACAACTAGCAATATTGTTATCTCTAGTAATAATTTTTACATCTACATTTTTTAAAGAAGCATCAAATTTTTGATTGTTGTTATACCAATATTCAAACAACCATTTCAACAAATCTTTTATTTTTTCTGGATTATTTTGAGTTTGGTGTGTTAATTCTGATAAAACCCTAGGTAACGAATATTCAATACATCCAAATGCAGAAAGTTTATCTACAAATGTTCTAACATTACTGATTTTCCAATAGCACATGAGTTTTCTTTGCAAGTCTTTATTGATAAAGCGAAGTTTACTCCAACTTGGTGGAGAATATGATTTATCGGGAATATTAAAAACTTTAATTTCTCCATAGGAAATTCTTTGATTATTATCATCAACAAGCAAATAAGGAGCTTTAGTACAATTACGAAAACTTAGCTCATCATGAAACAATTGAATTATTTTTACTGAATTTCCATTAGATACATATAAATCCGCATCGACATTAATTAAATCCACAAACTCATCAGCATCATAAAATTGAATGCCACTATCTTTGATATATTTTTTTATATTTTCATCCAAGCAAGGCTTTAATAGATTCGAAAATCTCTCTTTTTCTATAAATGAATGCCATTCGTTGTCTGTATATTTTGGATTATCTTGTAAAGAAATATAGTTGTTATTAATAGTCGGAAATATTTTTGCTTCTTTAATTTTTTCTTTTAATTTGGATGTAAAACTATATTCATTGTCTAGAAAGTTTAATTTGTCTCCAGGTATAAGAAATTCTAAAGCTTCATAATCACATTTGCCTTCAATTTTGGATATTTCAATACCTTTTTCAACTATGAAATCAACCAAAAGATTAAATAAAGCTTCATTATTTTGATTTTCTTTGCTGAGCTTATCTCGTGCATTATTAAGTTCAAAAGTACCATGAATCAAAAATGGAAATGGCATAGGTATTTCAGTTTTAAAAAAAGAATAAAGAACGCCAGTTTCTTTTATATTCTTTCTAATGTTTGGATCTTTGTTATAAGCAATCATCAGCTCATACGATTGTTGCTTACCTTCTATAGGCAATATTCCGCTTTTTTCCCAAACAGTCCATTCAGTTTGTTTGCCTTCTTCTTGAATCAAGTATGTTGTTCCTTCTTTAATTGATTCGATTTTTCTTTCAACATTTTCTATAAAAATATTGATATTTCTAATATGCTTTAAAAATAATAATTCTTCAAATTGAAATTCTTGTAATTGTCGTTTTATTTCCTCGATATATTGTTCTTCGCAACACAAAATAATGCATGTTGAAAACTCATTTCCTAGAAAATCCTCAGTAATATTATCCTCTTCAATAATTTTAGCAGCACTCAAAACAGGGATTCTGTCTATATTATTTAGCTCATCAATATATGATTTGTTTGCGTTGTCTTTATAGAAATTTAGTCTTTTTACAGCTTCATCATACGAAAAATTAACTCTAAACTTCTTAGTACAAATCGTGATGTTATTAGCCCAATTCAATACTGAACGGAAACCAAGGCCTTTACAGCCTATTGTTCCTTCATATTTTGAACTTGCATTAGGATGCATAAGTGATGCGATCCCTCTTGCATCAAAAGGTTTACCACTATTTTGTATAATCAATCTATTGTTGTTTAACTGTATCTTTACAGCAATCTCATTACATTCAGGTGTATAACAATCATCGGCATTTTGTAATAATTCAAATATTTGTCTTCCTTTATAATCATCACGCGTTTGATTTTCATTTTTATAGTCAGAAATTAAATCTAACACATTATTTAAATATTTAGTTTTTACCTTTTCTATTTCTTCTCTTATATTTTCAATTTCTGACATATTTTTACTCCCTTAACGTTTTAAAAAAAATTAACCCTTATATAAGGTAAGAATTGCCTGGTATATTTTTCTTTAAAAATCAAAATATTCTTTAAGTGTAATACTTAAACAATCACATATAAGAATCAATGTTGTCATAGTTATATTTTGTTTACCATGCTCAACTCGAGAAAGATATGTTCTATCGAGCTTGGTTATTTCTGCTAGTTCCAATTGAGATATTCCTTTGGCTTTTCGTAAAGAAACCAATCGAGATCCAATAATAGATAAATCCATAATTTTGTCCTTCTAATTATAACTAAATTATACATATGTGTGACTTATCAGTCAATCGCTAAGAGTTTCAGGCAAAAGAAAAATAGTGGCTTTCACCACTATAATTTCTTCTTTCTATTACGAGCAAAATCTAACTTTGCCCTTACAACGAAGTGTCCAGGAATATAATAGATACCTATTATACAACTGGAGTTCGTCTCCTTACCATTTGGTGGACCTAATGAGACTCGAACTCTATTTTATACACATCAACATCCCATTTTC
>CAVGYR010000124.1:0-5170 GCA_963633325.1 uncultured Treponema sp. | reverse complement strand
CTATTCCGCTAGTGAGGCATTTCTTAGACTTTATGGCTTGTTACAAGCATTATTTGTATCAATTGACTCAATTTATACTTTAAGTGTTTCCCTTACCAATTCTAAAAATTTTGTTAGAATCAATGATAATCAAACACTTCGTGAATTAAAATATATAAGAAATGATGTTGTAGGACACCCTACAAATAGAATTGTAAAAAATAATGTTGTTTATTGCACTCTAGATCCTAATGATATATTAAAATATTCTTTTAAATACCAAATACATATCGAAGAGGAAAAAGAAAAAATCCGTGAGGTTTCGTTTCTAACAGTATTAAAAGATTATTATTTAGAAGCTAGTAAATTACTTTTAAACTTATATAATTATCAAGAAGTACACTCGACAGAAATTTTATCTGATGACGTTTATTATATGATTCAAATGAATATCTCAGGTTCTTCGATTAATAATGAATTAAAAAGCTTAAAAAATAATCTTGAAAAAATTTATCCAAATAAGGATTTACGTGTTAAAAAGAAAATTGATCTTTTATTTAAAATAAATAAATTACCACACACCCCTTTAAATAATTATACATATTTAATTCATTTGACTAAACTTTATAAAGATATAGCAAATCTTGAAAAAAGTCCTATTCTTAAAATTAAAATATCTAATATACCATCTGAAATTAAAGGAATAAATAAACTTTTTAAACATAATCAATATGCAGATTTATTAGAAATTTTACGAAACCATAACAATCCATCTTATGCTCAAGCATTAAATAAAATTATTTCAATCTGCAAAAAAGAAAACAATACAAATGCTAGATTTTTCTTTGAAGAAATTAGAAAAAGATTATCAAAAAATATGTTTGATGAGGCTTATGCACTTGAAGCTTTACTAAAAGATGTTCATAATTAGGTTTGTTGACATTGTCTATAAATAGAACTATAATCCTAAAGAGGTGATTTAAAAATGAAAAAAATACTAACAACATTAAGCGTATTAATATTAATGCCAGTATTTATACAAGCTAAAACTGGAACAGTATGCGCAAGTAGTGTAGACGATACAAAGTCTCTCGAATCAATTTATAACAAAATAAGCGAAGGTGTTAATGGCTATTCTGGTTGGTGGAATGTAGGTGCTATAGGTCATTGTTATCATGTTTATTCAAACAAAATGACGCCAATAATTCACAAAGATGAATTAATTTCAAAAAATACAAGTTTCACTACAGCAAATAGTATAACCGAAAAAAAGACTAGTGGTTTTAGTGAAACGGCTAATATATCATTCTCAAGTAGTATTAGTTTAGCAGCTGCCGGCGCATATGGTTATCTTTTAAATTTCGGATTTGCCCAAATAACAAATGATAGATCATTAACCACTGAATACCAAGGTAGTGTTACAAAAGAATATAGTGGAAGTTATTCTTATACAAGAGAACAAGAATATATGTATTTAAAATCAAGTTATAACGTTCCTTCTAATTCAACATGGGCTATAGGAACAGTAGGTGACTACTTTGAGGTGTCAGGTTATCTTGTAGAAGCAAAAAATTGGTGGGGAAAAACTTACGATATAGAAGGCACTAAAGTAGAATTTACTATTAAATATATTATATTCTCTTATGACACTGTTATTTTTTCAAATGGTGAGTATGTTTCTAAGAGTGAAAGAAGTTATACTTTATGAGAAAAATAATTAAATATTTACCATTTCTATGTCTTTTTATACTTTCGTTTTTTATTTCTTCTTGTTCAAATAATGAATTTTATGTAGTTCCAAACGATTATATGGTTACTTATAATGATAAAGAAAATAAATTTAATCAAACAACAATATTAATATATTCAAAATATGAAAACTTCGATTTTTCGAGTCTTATTTTTGAGTCTGATGATCAAAATTATGAGATTCTAAGTTATGAAATTGGTCAAAAACAAATAGGTAATTATTTTCGCTATGTTGGCGTAAGCTTAGATATAAAATGTGGTGATAATTACATAATGAAATCTATTAAAATCGGTAAGAAAAAAACTAAATCTTATGATATAGGTCACATTAGATATGTTGCATCTACAGATATTAAAAATGACAACGTTTCAGTAAAAGATGGTTTTTTTATGTTTGGAAGCGGTACAATAACTGTTAATTCTAAAGTAAACATCAAACAATTTGTTGTTAATACATATAACAATGAAACCTTAAATTATAAGATTTTAGATGATGAGAATAATGAAATTTCTCCATTTAGTTCTAATACTAACTATAATATTAAATTTGATTTAGATTTAAAGTATTCCAAATATTATTATGCATCGTTCTCGATATATTTGAGTCTTGAAGACGGAACTGAATTTTTAAGAGTTTTTAAAATAATGCCTAATGAGGCATCCGCAATGGGCACAATAATTTCTGATTTAATAAAAAGTTAAAAATAAATACTTGTAAAGAAAAACAAAAATTTGTTGTTGAAAAAATATCTTAATGTGGTAAAATATTAAGGTATTTTTATTTATGAAAGAAGGATAACTATGAAAATTAGAAATATTGCAATTATTGCTCACGTTGACCATGGTAAAACAACATTAGTTGACGCTTTATTAAAATGTTCTCATACATTCAGAGAGAATCAACAAGTTGAGACTTGTGTTATGGATAGTAACCAACTTGAACGTGAAAGAGGTATTACAATTTTATCTAAAAATACAGCTATCAAATATAAAGATTATAAGATTAATATTCTTGATACTCCAGGACACGCAGACTTTGGTGGCGAAGTTGAACGTATCATGGGTATGGTTGATGGAGTAGTACTAGTTGTAGATGCATACGAGGGAACTATGCCTCAAACTAGATTCGTTTTAAAGAAAGCTCTAGAAGCGGGACATAAGCCTATTGTTGTAGTAAACAAAATTGATAAGCCAAGTGCTAGACCTCAACAAGTAGTTGATGAAGTTCTTGACCTTTTAATTGAATTAGGTGCTGATGAATCTCAATTAGAATTCCCTGTAATTTATACTTCAGCTATTAACATGACTTCAAGTGAATCAAGCGATCCAAGCGACCAACAACCAGGAATGGATCCTTTATTCAATAAAATTATTGATTATGTACCTGAACCTATTGATAATTCAAGCGAACCTTTACAATTCCAACCTGCAATTTTAGATTATAATGATTTCGTTGGCCGTATTGGTATTGGTAAAATTGCACGTGGTACTATTAAGGCTAATCAAATGGCTACATGTATCCGCAGAGATGGTTCTTATACATCATTTAGAGTTCAAAAACTATATACATTCTTAGGCCTTGATAAAATTGAAACAGCAGAGGCTTATGCAGGTGATATAGTCGCAATTTCTGGCTTAGCTGACATTTACATCGGTGAAACAGTATGTAATCAAGGTGAAGAAGAAGCTTTACCATTAATTCAAGTAAGTGAACCAACACTTCAAATGACTTTTGGTACAAATACTTCTCCTTTCTGCGGAAAAGACGGTAAATTAGTTACAGCTTCAAAAATTGATGAAAGATTAAATCGTGAAATTCAAAAAGATGTTTCACTTCGTGTTTCTCGTTTAGGTACAAGTGAAGAGTGGATTGTTTCCGGACGTGGTGAACTTCATTTATCAGTTTTGATTGAAACAATGCGCAGAGAAGGATACGAATTCCAAGTTTCAAGCCCTAAAGCTATCATGAAAGAAATTGATGGTGTTAAGTGTGAACCTTATGAGGAAGTTACAGTTGAAGCACCAAGCGATGTAATTGGCTCTGTTATCACTCTTTTAGGTGATAGAGGTGGTGTCATGAAAGACATGAAGAATACAGAGACTCAATCTAAGGTTATCTTTGATGTACCAGCTAGAGGGTTAATTGGTTTTAACACTGAATTTATGACAGCGACTAAGGGATATGGTATTATTTCCCATTCATTTAGCGAATATCGCCCTATGGCTAGCTTAAATTTAGGAAAACGTAGCTTAGGTGCTTTAGTAAGTATTGCAAAAGGAAGCGCAACAGCTTATTCTTTAGGCCATCTAGAAGATCGTGGTACAATGTTTATTGAACCAGGTGAAGAAGTTTATGAAGGTATGATTGTAGGCCAATCAAACAGAGATTTAGATATGGCTGTTAACGTAGTAACTGCTAAACAACAAACTAACACTCGTTCATCTAATAAAGATATGACAGTTGTTTTAAAGAGACCACTTCAATTATCTCTAGAACAATGTTTAGAATATATTAATGATGATGAATTAGTAGAAGTTACACCAAACCACATTAGATTACGTAAGAGAATACTAGATACTCAAACTCGTAAGAAGTGGGATGCAAAACAAAAAGATGCTGAATAATAAGAGGCTATATGTGAAAACATATAGTCTTTTTTTAACATTTAACAAATATTACAACTTTTGATATAATTTTACCGAGGTATTACAATATGAAGTTTTTAATAAAAAAAATTAAATACAATAAGATAACTTTCATATTGTTATCATTATTTTTCTTTATTATTATATTAACAATGTCAATTGTTTTTTCTTATTACACAAATAATGTATCTAAGATTAAAAACAAATATAACCATTTAGATGATAACACCTTATATATATCAAATGTAACTGATGCCAGGCCTTTTATAGCATTAGAAAATAATGATAATAAATGTTATTACAATAAAAGCGAATTATATTATGACGATAATGAATATTTATATTATGAAGTTTCAAACGACAAATTTAGAGAATTTGGCTTGCCATATCTAAATGACACTTATATTACTATAGATAGCGTTATTGATAAAAACGAGACTGGTATTTATATAGATAATTATACATATGAATTAATTGGTAAAAATGATAATTACGAATATAATATAAATGGTATAACATACAATATAAAAGGTGTATTTAAAGTTAACTATCCTTGCATTGATGAACTTTTTTATAACGTAAGTATAAAGGAGAAACCGATTATAGTTTTAGAAATTGATAAAGATACAGATTATAAATATATAGCTTGTAAAAATGTGACTAATTATGATGAAATTTCCAGTAATTTTAAATATTATGGTTATGAAATCAAGCAAAACTATAAACTGCATATAAATGCGCTTTATATTATTATGATCATTTTAATTACATTGCCGCTATTTATATTTATTTATAG
>CAVGYR010000123.1:0-5202 GCA_963633325.1 uncultured Treponema sp. | reverse complement strand
GCAAGCATTGACATCGCCGGTTTTGTTACCCTCTAAATTTTTGCTATGCTAAAACTAGGAAGCATTGCAAGCATTGACATCGCCGGTTTTGTTACCCTCTAAATTTTTGCTATGCTAAAACCAGAGATCTTATTCATCTCTGCTTTTTCGCGTTTTGTTACCCTCTAAATTTTTGCTATGCTAAAACAGTATACTTTAGAAAATAACGTTTAATTTAAGAAACCGCTTTAAGTGGAATTAGTAATAATTCTATTTAAAGCGGTTTCTTATAAACACTTAGCAAATGTAGTAAATAAAAACGTTATTTATATTGTATCAATATATTAAATATGCTAATATAATAAAAAAAATTTTAAGTATGGTTTCTTTTGTTAGAAAGATATATGTAATGGAGGAAATATGAAAAATTTCGAGAATTTAAATTTAATTGGTGAAGAACAATATAAGAAAGCTAATAAGAAAATAAGAACTGTATCGTTTTGCTTAATAGGTATCGGAATATTCTTATTTATAATAGGTCTTATAGGTTTTATCACAAATAAGATGAATTATGACAAACGTTATAATGAATGGTATAACAGTTGGTGGAATCAATATGGTGCTAATTTAAATGATATGCCTAGTCGTAATTATATTGGATTTGTAGTATTAATGTATTTCTCTATAGCGCCTATAGGATTAGGTATTATTTTATTAATTATTACATATAGAAGACAGTTAGTCGCATACAATGTAAATACAGTCGCACCTATCGTAGGAGAGGTTCATGAAGATTACGTAAAACCTTTTGTAGAAGAAAGTGGATCTACTATTGGAAAAGCATATAATAACTTTAAACATACTGCTAATGTTAAAGAAAAAGAAGTTATTAAAATAAGATGTCCTCATTGTGGCAAACTTAATAATGAAGATGCTAAATACTGCGATAATTGTGGTGAAAAGTTATAAACTCATATAGTTTTAAGGGCTTGAAAGTAGTTAATGGTATTTGTATACTTGAAAATGTGTGATTTTCGCAAAAAATAATGTTAAAAAGTTGACAAAGACCGTGTTATATTGTAAACTTAATGTGTAAAATACAATATATATTTGGCAAAACTAGAGAAATCTAGTGACGCAAAACTATAGGGCCTTATTTAATGTGGTAGCCAGTTGCATTTCTATCTATTAGATGTGCAACTTTTTTTAATATAAGGCATTTTAGTATTTTGTTATGGTTATGACTCCATACAAAAGTCAAACGTAAATCTTCCGGGGGGGGGGTAAACTATTTACTTCACTCGGCAATCGGGAGGAAAAAATATGAATAAAAAAATGTTAAGAAAATTAACACTAAGTGCAGTAACTTTAGGCGTAGCCGCATTATCAGTTACTACATCAACATTTGCATGGTTCACTACAAATGGAGAAGCTACTGCAAGTAAAGTATCAGGTACTGTTAAAGCTAGTGATGTAACAATGTTAATTAAGAGCCCTACAGGTTGGAATGGAACCAATCCAGTATACAATGGATCATATTATTGGGATGAAACAGCTTCTTCAATGGCCTCAACTACTAGTGGTTCTGCTCGTACTTTTGGTACAAGTACTGAATTGGTAAATGAATCAGGTAACGGGGATACAACTACTAAGCTTACTCCGTTAGCAATCTCTTCTTTTGATTTATCATCTAGTGGTCCTTCATTTACAAAGTATGCAAGCACTGGCGTATTTACTACAGCTGCTGAATCATCTGATTATCTTCACTACCAAGTAGTAATTGCATTAAATGGTTTAGTTAGTGGAACTTCATATAGTGTGAAGATGCAACTACCTACAATAAATACCACAAAAGCTACTCAATATCTTTTAGTTGATGCAGGTACTGGTGCAACAGCAGGTTCAACAATCCAACTTGAAATTTCTGATGCATTAAGTCTTTGTATTAAGAATACTATTATTAGTTCTACATCAAAGAATGCAAGTGATTATGGTTTAACTAATGGTGGAGCTATTACAAGCTTTGAAAGTACGAGTGATGCGACTGGATTCTACCATGCGAAAGCAGAAACAGATTACGTAATGACAAAGAGTGGTAATGAATCTGGATTTACTTCAAAAAAAGGCGATGCAATCACATATTACAATAATGTGTATGGATTACCAGGGTCAGGTGGAAGTCCTGCAGCTATTGCTAAGCCTCAAAATTATGAGTATACACAAGGTTCTTCTACTACTTATAAAGGAGAATACTTCAATGCAAGTAGTACTGATTCATGGTCAACTTCAGGCCAAGAAAAAACTCTTTACACAGTAAGTGGAACAAATGGCGAATCATTCGTATGCGTAACTGATTTATACTTCTTTATTCATGGTTGGGATTTTCAATGTTTCAATGCAATTGGTGGATTAAAATTGTTTGCTGATAATTCAAACACAATTACATTTAAATGTGATCCTGTATCAAATAGTAAGTAACAAAATTCAAATACAAAATAATTTTCTTAAATAATTTTATTCTAAGTGAAGGGAGGAAATATAAATATGAACAAACTTATTCGTAAGATTACATTAAGCGGTGTAACTCTTGGGGTTGCGGCTCTTAGTGTTACAACATCTACATTTGCTTGGTTTACAACTAATAGTGAGGCTAAAGCTAGTAGTGTATCAGGTACAGTTAGTGCAAGCGGCTCTAATATGTTAATTAAAACATATAAAGACACTTCTTGGACACCTTTTGCAAAAGAAGTTATATTTGATGCTGGTAGCACGCAACTTGTACCAGTAACATACCAAACTTCAGATCAAGCTGGATTCTACAAAGCTGATAATACAACAGAGAACAGTTTTAGTGTTAGCGCAACGGATAAAACTGATTATCTTCATTATCAAGTAATCTTTGGTTTGTCTAGTTTAGCAACAGCTTCTAATATGACTAACACTGTTTCATTAGAAGTAAACGACTTTAAAAGTGAAACTGATAAAGAACAATATCTTTTAGTTGATGCAGGTGATGGCGCAAAAGCTGGTGACACTATTAAAGTAAATTTACTTGATGTATTATCAATGAGAGTAGAGTCTAAGCTTATAACTTCAAGTGATACAGCATATGGTATAACTGCAGGGGATATTCCTACTATTGATAATGGTAACTTTACTGCAACAAATTCTTGTTATAGATATCGTGCTGAATCAACACAAGTTTTAACTAAGACAAGTCGTTCAGGTGATTTCTCTCTTTCAAATGCAGACGCATTGACATATTACAATAACGTATATAATGTAAGTGCCTCAAGACCAAGCGATGACACACCTAGAGGTTATAATAATAGTTCTTACACTGACGCAACAAATTTAGTTACAAAGGGTGAATCAGATGAAACGCCTAATGAAATCAAATTGTTTACAATAAAAGGTAGTGAGAAAGCTTACGTTATGTGCGACATTTACTTCTATATCGATGGTTGGGACTATCAATGTTTCAATGCAGTCGGCGGCTTAAAATTAGATTCAGGGATATTAAACTTCAGTTTAACAACTGCTAAATCTACAAACTAATAAAACAACAACAAATTCTTCCGGGGGGGGGTAAACTATTTACTTCTCTCGGCAATCGGGAGGACAAAATGAATAAAAAAATATTAAGAAAATTAACATTAAGTGCTGTAACACTTGGCGTAGCTGCACTTAGTGTAACAACATCTACATTTGCGTGGTTCACTACAAATGGTAGTGCTACTGCAAGTGAGGTAAAAGGTACTGTTCAAGCTGCAAACGCAAACATGTTGATTAAAACAAAAACTACTAGTGGGTATACTGATTTTAAAAATAGTGTAAGCTTTGATGCAGGTAGCACTACTCTTGTACCAGTAACTTGGTCAACAGTAGATAGTGGCACACCAGCTTTCCATAAAGCTGGTAATACTATAGGAGAGTTCAAAGAGAATGCTAATACTAGCACTGATGTTTTACATTATGAAGTTGTATTTGGTATTACAAATCTACCTAGTTCTACAGCAACAGTAACTGCAAATTTCACTAATTTTAGTGGTGGTGAAGATGCTACTCAATATTTACTTGTAGATGCATGTGCTAGTGGTACTACTAATGGTGCTACTGCAGGTACAACTATTAAAGTAAACTTACTAGATGTATTATCTTTACGTGTTACAAGTACAGTTATTTCTTCTGATTTATCTACTTATGGTATTAGTGATTCTAATAGTAATTTGGTAGGAAGTATTAATCCAATAGACGCAAACTATCGTTATAAAAAAGAAGTTGAAACATTAACTGAATATGGTGATAGTAAACTAGCTGATGGTTTAACAGGAAATGCTATCGACTACTACAAGAATGTCTATGGTTCAAAGCTTACAGGAACTATGTCTAAACCACAACATACTTCTGGTGACAACAATACATATGCTGACGGTTACTCTGACACAGTATTATATGATTCAACCCAAAATGGTGAATCACAATATAAAGACATCACCCTATTCACTGTACCTGCAAATAATACTAATAAAACAGTATATGTAAAGACTGATTTCTATTTCTACATCGATGGTTGGGATTACCAATGCTTCAACTGCGTTGGTGGCTTAACGTTATCTGGTGGAGTAATGAACTTCAAACTAAGCTAATTGAATTAAACACATATTTAATTTAATAACTGATAATTAATTAAGGCACTTTAGTGATTTCTAAAGCGCCTTTTTAAAAAATAAAGAACCCTTTGAGGGCTAATTTATAACAATTTACAATGTTGTCTTTTGCTTGATAATAGACCATCGTTAACACCTATTACTTTTATAATCTTGTTTAAGTTTAAACGCATTCTTTAGATTTTTAACTGAAACAAAAATAATAAAAGAATAAATTATAAAAGAACTAACAATAGTTAATATTTGCATATCATCATTACTAGTATTATCAAATGTTTATATTATGCACATTGCAAATTCATTATAGATACAAGTGCATCGATAAAGTTAACTGATCTTAAGAACAAGCACAAAACATCTAATAATAAACAATAAACCATAATATAGCTATACATATATTCCATTTAGATTCATATACATGTGCAAGTAATAAATTATATAAAGCAACGATAAGAGTTACTAAAAGAGAACCTATAGCAAAAAATGAAAGTCTTAAAATGAGACTTGTCAATAGTTTGTGTAAAATATAACACCAATCGTATAGGTAATTTAT
>CAVGYR010000122.1:0-5240 GCA_963633325.1 uncultured Treponema sp. | reverse complement strand
TTTGTTTGTGATATTTATAATATTGCTCATTTCATCATATGGAATAACAGCTGTTTTATTTTTTTGTGTATCTACTTCATTTTCAAAAATGCCACTATATAAAATGGTTCCTCCAGAGTAAAAATTTATATAATCTTTTAATAAGTAATCTTTTTTTAAATTCCATACACCAACGGAACTTGGGTATTTTGTCATTCTTCCATCTATAAACCAACTTGATATTAGGCCATCTTTTAAAATTTCTTTTAATCCATCAATATTCTTATAAGTACCATGTAATAAAGTGCCTTTTTTTAAATACACATCATCGCCAACAGAATATTTGTGCTTTGGGGTAGCGATTTTTTTGCAATATAATAATTATTTATTTGCTTAATCATAATTTTTTTTGAATTATTGTTTAATCTTTCCTGTACTATTTTTATATAATCTTCTTTGTTCATTATTTTCTCCAATCTAATATATTTCTATTAAATAATTTTTAACCATTTTGATTTTGTTCCTTTTTTTCGTAAATATCCAATACTTTTCTCCAAAATATTTTTTCAGAAGATCTTATATCACGAATTCTAGCAAGTAATTCTTCAAAATAAGGACTTTCACCATTATTTTTTAATCTATCATCATCTTTGCACTTTATTTATAAGTTTATAAAATTTTCTTTATTTTAAGATTTAAAATATTTAATATTTTTTTAAATTAATAGCTAATTACATTAGAAATTACTTTAATGTTTTTTAGAACTTACTAGCTTTTTATATTCTTTTTCTAATCCATCTAAATATATATCTAACATTTTTTGATTATTTAAATCTATATCAAACAAATTTAAAATTTCATTCAATGAAATGTTTGAATTAAATCCTAATAGTATTTTTAATTCATCTATAGAATAATTTTTAATTTTATCTTTTAATATATTACCTACAATAAAACCTTCTAAATAATAAATATCATAAAAATTATCAAAAATAAAACAATAGTAATTTTTATAATTGTTGTATTTTTCAGCAAGATGGTCTTCAGTCAATGTTAGATAATTATCTCCAATAAATTTTTGCATTTGAAGACTATAAATAGTATCAAAGAAAAAGTTATTATAATCATTTATCATACAATCTTTTAATTTTAATTCATGTGAAACAATTAATTGTGTTGCTAATGCAAAAGATTCACTAAAATCTGATCTACTATCAAAATTTTGAATTTCATTTGATTGATTACAATAATAATGATAAGCATGTCCTAACTCGTGAGCCAATGTAATAATATTAATTTTATTATTATCGGCTTTTATATCGATGATTGGAATTTCTTCGTAAGCAACTGTCGTACCACTATTTTTATTAGAAATATAAACATTGTCTAAAAGTGTACTTAATATTTTGATATCATAATATTTTTTTAAAATATCAATTAAAATATATTTGGCTTCTTTTAATTCACAAATATTTTCTTCACTTAAATTAACATTTTGTTTCTTTGGTAGACTAATATTAAGCAACTTATTAAATGATTCTTCACATATACCAATTTTATTTTTAATATAATCCAAATAACAATTAAATTCTTCATTTTTTATTGTTTCCTCTCTTTGATATATGTATTGCATTAGTTTTTCAAAAGAAATTTCTGTTGAATATTTTGATTGATTAAATTCTAAATAAATTTTATTCATTAAATCAGTTCTAGGTATTTCTAATTCCTTACTTTGTAAAAAATAATAGTATTTAGAATTTTTTAAGTTTTCAATTGAATATCTGTTCAAAATATTTTTTTTAAAGTTTCTCTTTAATATTTCAAAGTTCATATAGATATGATCGCAATACTTTATTTCTTCTAAAATATTTAATCTATTCATTGCTATTCCAAACTTATTAAACTGGTTATAAATATTAAAATAATCATCAAGCATTTTTTCTACAAGTTCTATATTAGTTGTATCATTAAATTTATAAGATTTAATTCTTTTAAAATATTTTTCTACTTTTTCTTTAACATTGAAATCATATTTATAGTATAAAACATTGTTTTTTCCTACACATATCATGTTAGCCACTCCTTTTTGTAAAGCTTTAATTTATTTAAAATTTTATTGAAACAAGTTATGGTGTTTTCACATAAACTTTTCCTATATTATATCATGCAAAAAGACATTTTTCTTCAAATGCCTTAAATTTCTTTATTATTTTTATATTTCTACTCATTATCCCCCATAAAAAGTGTATCTCCTGCTTTTACTGTATAAGTATTTGAGGGTGTTTCTTCTGTTTCCTTTAGTTTTAAAACTTGACCTATTTGAAGAGTGCTTGTAGTTAGGTTATTTAAATTTTTTAGTTCATTTACAGTCATATTATATTTATTTGCGATACTCCATAGGCTATCTCCACTTTTTACGATATAGGTGTTTTCTTTTGGAGCTTCTTTTATTGTTTGACCTTTTGAAGTGGCAATCACGGCATCTACTACGGCATCAACATATTGTTTGTAGTTATTTTGAATACGTGATAGGTCTTCTTGATTATCTATAAATCCATATTCAACGATGACGGGCTGAGTTATTCCAGTGTTTCTATGAATGAAATAGTAATCTTTTGAAGTGTCGCTTGGTAGTCTTCTTTGAAAGGTTCTTCTTACTTTTTGTCCGGCATTTCCTAAGGATGTTAGGATGTTATCGGCAAGTGTGCTGTTGTTTCTTAGGGCGTATATTACTTCGGCTCCTTCTGCTCCTTCGATGGCAGAGCCTGCTGCATTTATGTGATTTGAAATTACTATTACGTTTGAATTATTTCCGTAAGCATTTAGTATTCTACTGACTCTTTCTGAAGGACTTATTGTTTCATCTGTATTTCTTATTAAGGTTACATCTACTCCTTTCTTTTGAAATTGCTGATACATATACTGTGCTATCATTAAGGTTAGATCTTTTTCTTTTACATTTCCGCTTACTGCTCCTGAATCATCGCCTCCGTGGCCAGCGTCTATCACGACTTTTAAATTATCCATATATATTCCTCCTAGAGTAATATATGTTGTTTACTGGTGTTTGGTTATATTTAAACTTTTTTATTATGTATCCTTTATGAATTATTCAGTTTTTAGAAAGTTCTATTGTTCTTTATTTTAAATTATTTTATCTATTAGGCCATATTCCAAAGCTTCCTTTGCGGTTAACCAATAATCTCTATTTATATCATTATGGATTTTTTCGTAAGTTTGTCCGGTGTTTTTTACTAAAATGTTTTTGATTTTTTCATTCATTTTGATTACGTGGTTTAAGTCTATTGCCATATCGGCGACGGTACCTTTGGCTGCTGAACTTGCTTGATGGATTAAGATTTCACTATTTGGCAGGGCATATCTTTTTCCTTTAGCCCCACTAGATAGTATTATTGATGCCATGCTTGCACACATACCTACGCAGACGGTTATGACATCGCAGTTTATGAAGTTCATAGTGTCATATATTGCAAGTCCATCATTTATGCTTCCACCTGGTGAATTTATGTACATTGTGATTGCACTACTTGGATCTTCTGCCTTTAGATGGAGTAATTGGGCAATGACGATGTTTGCGGTTTCTTCTGTTATTTCGCCATTTAAGAATATTATTCTTTCTTTTAATAATCTTGAATATATATCATATATTTTTTCTCCATTTTCAGTTTCTTTTATTACATATGGTATCATTTATTCATCTTCCCTTCCTTGAATAAAACCAAAGTTATTTTCTTTTTTGATTTTATCGTTTAGTATTTCTTGCTCATTTATGTCTTCTTTTGTTATTGTTAATAGATTTTGATTGTTTATTTCGACGTTTTCTGCATGTTTCATTAGTATTTTTGTTATTAGTTTATCTATGTATCTTCCATTACCAAAGTCTTTTTCTTGAATTTTTTTATTTAGTATTGGTCTAATTTTATTTAAAGCATCATTTGTTATACTAATATTTTGTTTTTTTAGTTTTAAGACTAGGATTTGGATTAGTTCTTCTTCGGTATAGTTTTCAAAGTCTATAAAGTGTGCTACTCGAGATTTCAATCCTTTGTTTAGTTTTAAAACGTTTTCCATCATTGATGAGTAACCAGCTAATATTACGACGTTGTTTGGATTTTCCATGTATTTTAGTAATTCTACTAAGGCTTCTTTGAAATAGTTGCTTTCATAGCTTTGAGCACTTAGGAATAAGTAGGCCTCATCTATGAAAAGAACCCCTCCTTTTGCTTCTTTTAGTATTTCTCGTGTTTTTGTTTTCGTTTGGCCCTCATAATCGGCGATTAGGTCATTGGGGGTTATTTCAATTATTTTATCTTCGTCTATGTAGTTTAGGGCATATAAGATTTGCTTTAATATTTTAGCAATGGTGGTTTTGCCGGTGCCTGGTGAACCAATTAAAAACATGTTTAAATATTGATTGTTTATATTATTTGTTTGCTTTTTAAATTTCCAAAATGATATTAGGGTGTGTACTTGTTTTTTTACATTGTTTAATCCAATTAAATTGTTTAGTTCATTTAGGGCATTATTTAAGGATGCTTCTTCGGTTACTTTGGGGAATGATAACATATTAAATTCATCAAGGTTATTTTCTAAGACATATTTTAACATTTTTGTATATAAACTATTTATGAATGCTTCGTTTTTTAGATATGATTTTTGTGATAATTGATCTATGATAGTTTTTGCTTCTTCATTAAAGTTAATTTTATAGTTAGTTTCGTAAAGTTTTAATAAGAGTGTTTGATACATTTTTGATATGCTATAATCTTTACATTTGAATGTGTAGGAAAATTTGTTTAATAGTTCATTGTTTTTTTCTAATATGTTTAATGTTCTTTTTTCATCACCAGTAATAATTATACTGATAAAGTTTTCGAGATTTGTGATGGTGTTTATCAATGTCTTTTGTGCTTCTAATTCAAGTTTTTCTATGTAATCAAAGTTATTGATGATTAGGAAGTTTGATAGTTCTATTTTATTTTTTATTATTTTTTCTAAACTTGTTTGTGTATTTATATCTTTTTTGATATCTAGACTATATAAGTTGAATTTACTTTCTTTAAGGGTGCTTTGCTTGAATAGTTCTATTATGCTATCTAATAAAAGATTTTGTTCAGCAGTTGCATTTCCTAAAAGTAGTATGTTGAAGGCGCTTTGGGTTATAAAATTTTTATCATTATTTAATTTAGGGTAATTATTTAATAGGTTCTTCAGTTTATTAAATTGAATAATATTTTCAT
>CAVGYR010000121.1:0-5301 GCA_963633325.1 uncultured Treponema sp. | reverse complement strand
TGCTCAAATGAAAAGGTAAATTCCACTTTGAAAGGTTAAATTCCATGGTTATTGATTTTTTGATTGATAAACATTATAAAAATAGTGGATTTTTCCTTTCTTTTCGTATAAAATACTAGTGAAAGCACTAAAATGACTAAATTTAGTCCACTATTAAAAGAGGTCGAATATCTATAAAATTTTTTGAAATTCAGAATTCCACCCTCATATTTTAAATGTAATAGTAGATGGTGCTTATCGGTTAAGTTAACTTATTTTTTTAATAAACGTGGGGATAAGTTGACTTTATTAGGTTCAATTAATTGAATCCCTAATTTATTTATGGTGTCATTACCATAAAGCTTACTGAATATAGAGTGTGGTGACTCATTATTCAGTTTTTTTCTTTTATATGAATTAATGTGTGACATAATTAAATTAATATCATCTTGGTTTAATTTGTCAAAAGAAGTGCCTTTTGGAAGAATCCTTCTTAGTAATTCATGATTTACCTCACAAGATCCTTTTTCATAAGGACTTGATGGATGACAATAAAATATTTGAGTTCTCTTTTCACCAGTATCTAAATCAAATTCAATTTCAACTGGGTTAGAGAATTCAGAACCATTATCAGTTAAAATTAAAATAAATAATTCTTTGAATTTATCTATTCCTAATGTTTTTTGAAGGTAATTAAATATATTAATAACAGACTGTGCATCATTGTGTTCTCTAATAAATGCAAGCATAAACGAACAATTTACAAAATGAATAGTAAGTAAAACTTTACCTCCCTTAATCCCCTCAACTGTATCCATTTGAACGATTGGAGTGTCAGGATTATTTTCTATGTAATTTAGAAAATCTTCGTAAGTTCTGCCAACTAAACATTTTTTATCGATTTTATATACTGTAGTTTGTTTTCTACGTGGTCTAAATCTAACCTTTCTAGGTAAATCAATGTTTCTAACTTCTAAAAGTCCTAAGTCAATCAATTTATAAATTGTTTTATCACTATACATGATTTTATTTTTATTGTTTGTTAATGCTTGATGAATTGACTGCCCCTGATTTTTAATTAGGGGAACTAAAATAGAGTTAAGATGATCTATTTCAGATTGATCAATTAATAAACCTTGTCTGTTTTCGATTAAAACCTCTTTGTATTCTTTATAAGCAAATTCGGCATTATAAAAGTATTTAGTTAAAGTACAATGGGTTTTGTTTTTACAGCCATTACAAACATAAGGTGGTTTATTAAGTAAAGGACATTTTTCTTCTTTAAAGTTTGTGCAATTAGAAATATTACAATTTTTACCGCGATTAATACAGTTTTTTCTATAAAGACAATTATTAAATCTACGGCCAACAGAACCTGTATTCATAACTTTATAGTGATTTCTAATTTCTTTAGAAATAGTAGTACAATCTTTATCTAAAAGTTTTCCGATGTATTTAAAAGATTTAGACAAGTAAAGATTATTTTCAATAGTTAATCTATCATTAAAAGATAAATGCTTATTATTTGACATTTTATAAACTCCTTTCTTTCGATAAGCACCATCTGTAACATATTATAAATGTTTGAACGACTAAATTCTACTAATAGTATTTGAAAGATTAAATTCTACTTAAGGATGGAATTTATTTTACAAGTAAGATTATATTTACTAAACATCGTTTTTTTTGACTTTTGAGGTGTTTTATGATATAATATGGAAACCTATTTGAAAGAGAACTGTTTATTATTTAGTTTTCATAAAATTGAGTGATTAACATAATCTTTTATTAGTTGAAAATATTAGTTTATTATTGATGTTTGTAATAAAAAAATTAGAAAAGAGGAATGATAATATGAGTAAAAATGATAATATTAATAGTATTGAAAAACTTAAAACGTACAAGAGATTAGCTGAAAGCAAGGATAGATATTTATTATATGTACCTGAAATGGGTTATGATATGGATCCTGAAGTTAGTGAAGCTGATTTATTTAGAGGATCTGTTGATTTCTCTAAAGTAGCAATTACTGCTTTTGCTGATGCAATTGAAATTATGGATGGAGATGTTAGTGATATGTCTCTTGGTTTATGCTTTTATCCTTATGTTAATAAGGAAGATGCTTTATTAGATGGAACTTTAGTAGAAAATGCTAGACCATTAAAGAATTATTTAGGTGTTATGATTACTGATGTTTCAGGTCATAATAATTCTGGTGAAGAATTTAATGTTTCTTATTCAGGAAATTCAAAAATAGTTAATGGAAAAGTATATCCAGTTACTTATACAGGATTAGTACTTGGACTTAATGGTTTAGGATTCCAACTAGAAGGTGCAGATGACTTTAATAAAATTTGTGAGACTGCTTTATCAGATAAAGTTGCACTTGGTAAAGTTACTTACGGAATTGAAAGAGAAAAAGTTATGGTTAAGAGTGATAGATAATATCATTCTTTTTTTTACATGATTTTACGGTACAAATGCATTTTTTTTGTTGGAAATATCTATTTATGCTATAATTTATGTATAGGTGATTAAGCATGAAAATAAATATAAATAATGTAAATGTTAATTACATACAATATGGTGAAGGAAAAGATGTTCTTTTACTACATGGATGGGGACAAAACATTCAAATGATGAAGCCAATAGGTGATAATTTATGTAGTAATCATAGAATTACAATTATTGATTTTCCAGGTTTTGGTGAAAGTGATGAACCTAGTACTCCTTGGACAATTGATGACTATAGTTTATTAATTGAAAACTTAGTTAAAAAACTTAATATTAGAAAACCTATTGTTATGGGACATTCATTTGGAGGACGTGTTGCGATACGTTTTTCAGCTAATAATCCAATTGAAAAGTTAGTATTATTTGGTAGTCCTTGTATAAGAGAAAATAAAAAATTACCTTTATCAACAAGAATTCTAAAGAAAATAAAAACTTTACCTGGAATGGATAAATTAGGTGAAGAGATGAAAAAATATATTGGTTCTAGAGATTACAAAGCTGCTAGTCCAATCATGAGACAAACATTAGTTAATGTTATAAATGAAGATTTATCATCTTACGCTAGAAAAATAGAAGAGCCAACGTTACTTATTTGGGGTGAGGCAGATACTGAAGCTCCTGTTGGTGACGCTAGAGAATTAGAAAAAATAATGATTGATGCGGCATTAATAATTTTACCTGGTACGCATTATGCTTATTTAGAAAATTTAGGTCAAGTTATTAATATATTGAATAGCTTTTTAAAGGAGAATTAGTATGATTATAAAAGTTTTGCTAATTTTAGCAATTATCTTTCTACTGTTTTATAAGACAAAAAGATCATTACATATGTTACAACAGAATCTTTATAATGAAAATAATCGTTATATAAAATGGTTGGTTAAAAATAAAGTTCAATTTGTAGATTTAGACTTGATAATTGTTGCGATTTTATTAATTGAAGCATTTGTTATGTTTGATGTTAAAAACTTTTCACTTATTATGTTAATGGCAATAATTATTTTAATGGTTGTATTAGGATATAAATGGAAAATAAGAATTGATACTGATCAAAATAAAAAGCCTTTAGTTGTGACAAAGAGAATTAAAAGACTTTTAGTTACAATATCTATTTTATATTTAATACCTTTAGTATTTGCTTATTATAATATTGATAGTGAAGAATTATTTTGGAAGGGTATTTTAGTTGAAGGTATTATGATTTATTTAAATACCTTTGTAGTATTTATTGCAAATATTATTAATCATCCAGTTGAAAAAATGGTTTATTATCATTATAAAAGAAAAGCAATTAATAAATTGAGAAGTATGAATAATTTAAAGGTTATTGGTATTACTGGTAGTTATGGTAAGACAAGTTCAAAGAATATTTTAAGTGATATTTTAAATGTTAAATATAATGCTTTAGCAACACCTAAAAATTTAAATACTTATTATGGTTTAATGATGACTATTAATAATAATTTAGATAAATTTACAGATATTTTTATAGCTGAAATGGGTGCTTATGTTAGAGGGGAAATAAAAGGATTATGTAATTTTGTTAAACCTAAGTATGGTATTCTTACAACAATAGGAACAGCTCATTTAGAATCATTTGGTAGTGAGGAAAATATAATTTCGGCTAAGTTTGAATTGATAGAATCTTTACCTAAAGATGGTATTGCTGTTTTAAATGGTGATGATACTAAACAAGTTAATTATAAATTAAAAAATGATGTAAGAGTTATTTGGATTGGTATTAAAAATATTGATGCAGATGTTAGGGCTTTAAATATTAAATGTTCTGGTAAAGGGACAAGTTTTGATATAGTATTTAAAGATAATGAAAAAAAATATCATTTTGAGACTAAGTTATTAGGGCAACATAATGTATATAATATTTTAGCTAGTGTTGCTTTAGGACGTGAATTTGGTATTTCAATGGATGAGCTTATTAGTGCTGTTAAATTAGTTAGACCTGTTGAACATCGTTTGGAACTTAAGAAACTTGGTAATTTCTATCAAATTGATGATGCTTATAATTCTAATCCAGTTGGTGCTAAAAATGCATGTTCAGTACTTAGTATGATGGATGGTATTAAAGTTATTGTTACACCTGGAATGGTTGAACTTGGTGAGAAGGAAACTTTTTATAATAAAGAGTTTGGAGAAGAAATTGCTGAAATAGCAAAGGTTGATTATGCTATTCTTATAGGTGAAAATAAAACTAAGCCTATATATGAAGGTTTAATAACTAAAGGATTTGACAAAGATAAAATTATAGTATTTAATGATGTAAGAGAAGCATATGCTTTTATTAATGGTTTATATAATGGCAAAGATGATATATATGCATTATTTGAAAATGATTTGCCAGATACATATAATGAGTAGGAGGAGTTAGAAAATGAGAATAAAAGTTGGTGTTATTTTTGGTGGAGAAACTGTAGAACACGAGGTAAGTATTATTACAGCTATTCAAGCTATGAATAAAATGGATCAAGATAAATATGAAATTATACCAATATATATTACAAAGAATAGAGAATGGTATACTGGTGATATGTTAAAAGATATAGATGTATATCAAGATTTATCTTTAATTAAAAAGTATGCTAAGAATGTAGTTTTATATTATAAGAATGGAAGTTATGTATTACAAAAGAAGAAATTTCCTAAGACTGTTGTTAAGGAAATTGATATTGCTTTCCCAATAGTTCATGGTACTAATGTGGAAGATGGTGTATTACAAGGATATTTACAAACTATTGGTGTTCCTTATGTAGGACCTGATGTTTATGCTGGTGTTGTAGGACAAGATAAAGC
>CAVGYR010000120.1:0-5302 GCA_963633325.1 uncultured Treponema sp. | reverse complement strand
TATATATATACTAGCTTTAATTTTATTTCAATAAAAAATTTTTTGAAGTAATTTTTAATATATTAATATTGTGTAAAATTTTAATGAAAATCTTTAAAAAATTACACATGTGTTTTAAATAATTCTACTATTATTGATTTAAGATTAGATTATTATCTAAGTATTTTTCTTTGTTTTTTCTTTATATTTTTACTTTCTTTAATTTTTGTCATTTCAAAAATATAAATGATATAATAAGCGTGCTATTTATATAAATATATATAAGATGAAGTGGAGAAATATATAAATGAAAAAAATAATAGTTACTGGAGATAGACCAACAGGTAAATTACATATTGGACATTATGTTGGATCATTAAGAAGAAGAGTAGAATTACAAAATCAAAATGAATTTGATGATATCTTTATTATGATTGCTGATGCTCAAGCTTTAACTGATAATTATGATAATCCTTCTAAAGTAAGAGAAAATATCATTGAAGTTGCTTTAGATTATTTATCGTGTGGATTAGATCCAAATAAGGTTCATATTTTTATTCAATCTCAAGTAGAACAATTAACTGAACTTACTTTCTATTATTCTAATTTAGTTACTTTAGCTACTTTAGAAAGAAATCCAACTATTAAGTCTGAAATTAAACTTAGAAAGTTTGGAGAATCTATTCCTACTGGTTTTTTAACTTATCCAATTAGTCAAACTGCTGATATTACTGCCTTTAAAGGAAATATAGTCCCTGCAGGAGAAGATCAACAACCAATGATTGAACAAGCTAGAGAAATAGTAAGAAAGTTCAATTCCATTTATGGAGATGTCTTAGTAGAACCAAAAATCATGCTTCCAGAAAATAAGAGCTGTTTAAGATTACCTGGAACTGATGGTAAAGAAAAAATGTCTAAGTCACTTGGAAACTGCATCTATTTATCTGATTCTAAAGAAGAAGTAAATAAAAAGGTCATGTCTATGTTTACTGATCCAAATCATTTAAAGGTTTCAGATCCAGGTAAAATAGAAGGAAATACAGTATTTACATATTTAGATGCTTTTGTAAAAGAAGATTCATTTAAAAAATATTTACCTGAATATGAAAACTTAGATGCTTTAAAAGCTCATTATCAAAAAGGCGGATTAGGAGATGTTAAAGTAAAACGTTTCTTAGCAAATGTCTTAAATGATGAACTAGATCCAATTAGAGCAAAAAGAAGTGAATTAGAAAAGAATATTCCTTATGTATATCAAGTCTTAAAAGAAGGCTCTACTTATGCAAAAGGAGTAGCAAGTCAAACTCTAAAAGAAGTAAAACAAGCTATGAAAATAAATTATTTTGATGATGATAATATAATTAAAGAACATCAAAATAAATACGGAAAATAAAAAGACAATAGAACTAATTAACAAATAAACTTAATTAGTTCTTTTATTTTTCTTTGAATTAACAATATTTAAGATAATTAAAATAACAATTAAAATAATAGGAACAATAGGAAGCAATTGAATTAAAAGATTAATATCACTTACATTAATAAATTGATAAGAACAATAGAAAGTTAAACTACCAATTAAAAAACTAACTAATATTAAAAAATAACAAAAACTAGAATGTAAAGAAGACTTGTCCTTTTTAGTAATTCCAATTACTAAATAAGAAGCGGTGTTTTTTAACATAGTAGTCATCATAGTAGTTGAATATGCTTTATTATTAGCAGTTTTAAAAGTAGAGAATTGAAATGATCCAAATAAGGCGACAAATAAATTAGCGATAATATCATAAATAGTAGGAGAAGAGGCTAACCCATATATATCTACTTTTAAACAAGTGATAACAATTAAAAATATCAACATATCAATTAATACATATAATTGAAAGTTCTTATTTTTCTTTTCAGAGTAATATCTTAATAATTCATTTAACATACAACCAAAAAAGAAAGTAATTAAAGTGACAATATTTTCAATTGCTAACATAGTTCTATTTTCGTTGAAATTTACAAAAGTAGAAACTAAATTACCAGTTTGCATACATGCAAATACACCTCTAGCCTTTAAAGAATATAATTCTATAAATCCACCAATAAAGGCTAATATAATTGCGTATAAATAAGATAAAGTAAAATGACTAGATAATTTATTCACGTAATTTATTATATTACTTATTTAATAATATGAATAAAAAGATAAAATAAAAATCTAGTAAGAAACAAATTCATTACTAGACTTAATAAAGATTAATTATTAGCAAACTTCTCTTGAATATTAATAAATGGTCTAGAAACTACTTCAATAGGATCTTTACAATCATTATCTAACCAGTGAATTAATACATTATATAAAGCCCCAGCAACAAAATAAATTAAATATTCATCTAATTTAACAGGTAAGTTATTAAAAAATTCAGTAGATAAGAAAGTTAATAACTCTTTATCTAAACCGGCCTTTTGAATACACTTATTGGCTTTAATATTAGCCTTAAAGAATAAAAACAATCCTAAGATAGTAACTTCATTATTAGCTGGAACACTTTTAGAAGAAATATTAGCAGTAGCAAAAAATCTCTCTTTTGTCATAGTAAAGAAATATTTAATAACATCTTCTTTTTCTTTAAAATATCTATAATAAGTAACTCTACTAATATCAGCCTTATTTACAATATCTGTAATAGAAATAGAATTGTAATCTTTAGTCTCCATTAATTCAATTAAAGCATTGACAATATTTTCTTTTGCATCGTTTTTCTTCATAATCACTCCTAAAATAAATGAAAATACTTATATATAAAGTATTAATAGTAAAGATAAAATAAAAAGTAATTCTAAATAGAATAACTTATAACCTCATCTTACAATAATATAATAACAAAAAATGTTAAGAAAGTAAAAGAAATATTTTACAAAATAACATAAAATGTAATATAAAAGAAAAAGAAATATAACAATAAAAGTAAATATGTTATTAAAATAAACTAGAAATAGAATAAAAAGAAAGAAATATAACAAAAATAGACGCTTACATAATAAATTGAAAAAAGGGAAAAAATTTAAAAGAAAAGGATAAATTTGCGAATTTTAATGGTTGAATTCGCAAATTTTGTCACTAGTTCGCAATTCTTGAACATTAGTTCGCGAAATTTTAACTATTGCTTCGCAATTTTAAAAAGACAATAGTCTAACTAATAGGAATACTATTAATGACTAATTGTCTTTTGTTAATTATTATTTGAATTTATATTTACTTTGACCTATGCCATCAATGCTACTAACTAAATTAAGTTCTATTAATTTACTTATATAACTTGTAGCTGTATTTGGAGCAATATTTAGCAAATTAATGACATCTCTAGGAGAAAATAAACATTCTTGGAAGGCTAAATATATTTTATTTAATCTATTTTTGATATTTATTGAATATTTACTATTATTAATTATTAACTCTATATTAGATTTTTTACTTTCATAATTTTGTTTATCAACTTGTTTATAATCTTTATTTACTAATTTAGAATATTTTTCATTACAAGGTATGACAACTGAAGTGATATTAGTATTATCATCAAATAGTTTGTAGTATATTTGCTTATTTCCATTTTCAATACAGGCTTTTTTAGCTTCACCAACTCCAGTACCATAGCTTTCAATAATACCTAGTTGTTTAAACATATCTCTAATTTCTGGATTAACTGAATCTCTTTCCATGAAAATAGTTCTGTTATTTAAATCCTCTAAAGTGATAGGAGGTAAAGGCTTATTATAATTAATAATATTTATTTCATCGTTTGTAATATAAACTTGTATTGTTTTGTTTTCTTCATAATTTTTATGAACAATAGCATTTGCTAACAATTCTTCAATAGCCTTAAAAGGGAAATTAGTTATTTTTTTGTTAGTAGCGACTCCATCTTCTCTTAAAGTTATAGTTCTAATAAATGCATCATCAATGTATTTTAAAGCGGCGTAATATTGTTTCCAAATTGGTCCTTTAAAATCTTTAGCTTCCATACGACTCTTACTTCCTAAAGTATCAGTTATTATTTCTATATAAGAATAAGGAATAAATTCATCTGGTCTTCTTGCAAACATTAAAACAGCAAAATTAGTTACTTTTGAAGTAGTGGTTTCATTTTTAGGAAATAATTTCAAAGCAGTAGCAATTTCTATTTTAGATAAAGATGATGAAATACTTCTATCACTTGTGCTTTTTAAATATTCTTGCAGATAGTCATAATCAAGATCATCAATTGTAGCATCTTCACTAATTTGAGAAGAGTAGTGATAATTAGCAAACTTTCTTAAAAGATCATATTCTTCATTTACTTTAGCAAGTCTAGAATCACTTTCGATTCTTACATACCTTCCTGGCTTTAATGAAATCTTTTTATCATGCAAGGTTTTTTCAGAAACAGCAAATGGTCCACCACTTTGTCTTTCTACAACAATAAGAAGATAGTATCTATCCTCAAATTTATTAGTTAAGATTTCAAATTTAGCATTTGGATAAATAAAAGGTCTTAATGAATTTAATTTATTCTTAGCTTTTTCTAAATGACCTTCTTCAATACCTTTTATAGGAAGAATAGGAACAGACTTTTCTACTTCTGAATTTGATTCTTCTACACCAATATAAATTAAAGAATATTCATTATCATAATAATTATTAGCATAAGCACAAATAGTTTTTAAAATTTTATCAAGCTGTTCTTCACTAGCTTTATATTCAATATGTGAACATTCAGCTTTTCTTTGCTTTAGATATTCATTTGCTTCATTTTTAATAAAATCAATTCGCATATTTTGACCTCTACTTTACATAATTATTATATACCAGTTCGCAACTTTTGTCACCAGTTCGCAATTTTTAAGCCTAAAATCGCAATTTTTGGATGAGCAGTTCGCAATTTTTAAAAATTTTTAATACTAAGGATTTATCACTTATTCATATGAATATATAAATAAAATAGGAAGTAGAGCTTGAAATCCAACGTGGTAAAATTCACCTTTTTAAATATTAGTGTTAATTTTTGATGTACTTACTAGAAAGTTAACAAATAATTGATTCACTTGTTAAGACTTTAAATTTTTGACTTAGACTTTTAAAATTACGACTCGTCGATTTTAAATGTGTACGTCAAATTTTTACACTGATATTAAAAATAAAACTGAATTTCGTTATGGTGAATTTCAGCTAATTACTTAATTTTATCTTTAATATTAGTTGAGTATGGTAATAGATTTTCTATAGGTTCTTTATTAATGTTTTCAAATACATAATTTAAATATTTCTCAACATTAATACCATTAATTAATGTGGTTT
>CAVGYR010000119.1:0-5305 GCA_963633325.1 uncultured Treponema sp. | reverse complement strand
ATTATTCACTTGATAATAATGCGCTTGAAATAATCAAAAAGATGGAAGAAATCACCACCTCAAGAAAGAAAACAAATGAATTATACGGTCACGTTTATATTATTTATAACATGATTAAAACGTTTGATATTACCCAATCAGTAGGTACTTGTGAACAAATCGTTTCGCATAGTGATAATTTAGTCACAAGTCTTAGAGGCGTTAATATTATAATCAAGAAATATTTAACCGGATTACTCCAAAACAAAAATCTAACTCCTAGGGAAATTCTTGAAAAATTACTTGTAGAATATAATGATAAAGTAGTATTAAAATCCTTAGATAACCTTAGAAAAAGAGATAATCCTGAAAATTATAAATTATTTATTAATGAAAACTTAGACAACATATATAATAATCACCGCGACGAATTGATTAAACAATATATTGAAGATAAATTAAACGGCGATTATAGCGAGGTAAATAAGGCTATAGCTGATAGTTTCTTCTATGATTCATTTAACAAGGTAAAAGACGTATTCAATAATATTAATGAAATTATTCAAATACTTAATACCAACAATGCTAAATATGTCGCAAGTGCTAGAGCTCGTACCGCTTTCTTACTTAATGACAATACAAATTTAGAAGGTTTAATTAATGATACGCTTAAAAATATTAAAGATGTAGAAAACGACTACTCATTGTTACCTGAAGAACCATACTTTAGTCTTTATAGTTTAGGCTCAATTAGTGAAGATTCACTTTATAGTAGAAGACAAACAAGGAATGAAGTAACAGACGTTTTAATTGAAGAAGTAAGCGAAATAAGTGAAGAAGAAGTATTAGAGATTCAAAATAATTTCTTCAAAGATAATTTGTATAGTGCTTATAAAATAAATGAATATGTATTAGCTTCTTTAGGTACAAAAGACAAGATTGAATCAAAAGATTTAATAAGTGAGAGTAAAGAAGAAGATACGATAAAACAATTCTTAGTTCTTCTTTATAGTGCAAATAAAAATGTAGATTATAAAGTTGATTACGATACTAAATTAGAAAGTTTTACTCGATACGATATTGAGTTTAATAACTTTTATATAGAAAGGATTTAACTATGGCAATTCTAAATAAAACTGAAGCTTTAGAGATATTCCAAAGTGAATATGCATCTTTTAATGATACAAAAAGGAATAATTTTTCGCGCCTTGTAAATAAATTATTAAAAGACAATTTTATTTATGTAGGTCTTGATAATGATAAACAAGATTATTATAGTATTCTTAATTTTAGAAGTGCTTTAGAGGCCTATCTTTCGCTTATCGATTATAATTTAATTCATGATGATAACAATAAGGTGTTCTATATAGAAACTAACATCGATAGAAACAAAATTCGTCTTAAAAAAATCGATACTGTTGTTTTGTTAATATTACGTCTACTTTACTATAAGGGAACACACGAAGTATCATTAAACGCAAATAACGCAAATGTATTAATTAGAACTAGTGATTTAGTTGATTGTATTAATAATACGGCAATATTTAGCGATGAAGCTTATAAGACAGAATTATTAAATTCTCTTAAATTACTTAAACGTTATAAAATCGTTGGTTTCACATTTAATAAATTAGATGATGAATCAACTCTTGCAATTTATCCTACTATCTTGCAAGTGGTTAAAAACGATAATATAGCGCAATTAAACAATAAATTAGAGGGATTAAAGAATCAAAGGGGTGAATTAAGTGATACTGAAGAAGATTAAATTAATAAATTGGCATTTATTCACAAATGAAACAATTACTTTAAAAGGTAATACGCTTATATCTGGCGAGAACGGTACAGGTAAATCTACATTAGTAGATGCAATCTACTATTTATTGTCAGGAGGCGACGATAAGCATTTTAACCATGCGGCTAACGCAAACGCTAAACGTACCCTAGAGACTTATATGCGTGCTAAAACGGGTATTGAAAACAAAGAATTCTTACGTAACCAATCTAACTTAATAAGCCATATTGTGGCTGAATATTATTCTCCTAAGACTCATGAATCATTCGTACTAGGAGTAGTATTAGAACTTCAAAGTGGTAATACAAAACCTAAAGTGAATTTTTATTTTGTAAACAATTACGAAATTAAAGAAGAAGATTATGTCTCAAATAATGTAGTAGCTAATTACAACACACTAAAGAAAAATATCAAAGATCTTACAAGTCTTGAAACAAACGGCGTTAGAAAGCGTAGAGAAGCTATTGCCCGCGATATATTTAAGCTTGAATCAAGTGAAAAATATTATGATTTACTTGCAAAAGCTATCGCATTTAAACCTATTGAAGAAGTGAATTCATTTGTTAATTCATTCCTTTTAAGTGAAAAGAATATAAGTCTTGAGGGACTTCGTAGTGAGATGCGTAACTACAAAGAACTACATGAGACACTTATTCGCGAAGAGAGAAAACTTTCTTGTTTAGAAGAATTTATAACACCAGCTATTAAATATAGTCAAAACGTCGATGATATAAAATATTTAAATGTTTTATTAGATGAGGCGCGTGTTGAACAACTTCAAAATAAAATTATAAAAGACAGTGAGTTAATTAATCAAAAGAATTTAGAAAAGAATACATATTTAAGTGAAAAAGAATCTTTAGAAAAAAGACAAGCAGAATGTATTAGTGAAATTGCATTATACGAAAATAACGAGGCTCGTCAAGCACTAAATCTTAAGATTAACAAACTAAATCAAATAGAAAATGAACATAAAAATCTAGTTAGAAATATTAAAAATTTTGATTTTTTAGTTAGTGAAGAAGATAAAATCCGTACTCAAATTAAGAGTAAGAATGAATTTAGTTCGTTTTATCAAAAACAAGACTATTTAGAATTCAATTCATCTATTAAAAACTTCTTGAACGAAATCAATAAAAAAGATGAAGAATATCGTAATTTAAGGGCTAAAAAGGGTATTGAAATAAAAAATAACCAAGAAAAAATAGAATCTATTTCGAAAAAATTAGCAGATTTAAATCAAGGTATTAGACCATATAACGAGAATTTAATTTATCTTATCAATTCAATTGAAGAAGAGATTAAAAAACAAACTAAAGAAACTGTTAAAATTAAACCTTTATGTGAATACCTAGAAATTAAAGAAGATAAGAAAGAATGGACTAACGCACTAGAAGCTTATTTAAACACTCAACGTTTTGATTTAATAGTTTCACCTAAATATTTTAATATTGCGATAACTAAATATGAAGAAATTAAGGATAAGAATAATATCCATGGTTTTGGTATTGTAGATGTATCTAAACTAGACGAGCCTGAAACAAATCCCGATTCGTTATTTGATTGTCTTGAGGTATCTAATAATTATGCCTTAAGATACGCTAAACACTTATTAAATAACGTAATTTGCGTTGATGATGTAAAAGAACTAAATAAGCATAAGATTGGTATTACAAAAACATGTATGCTTTATAAAAATTATTGTGTACGTGCCTTAGATAAGAAATTATATGAGACTCCTTATATCGGTAGAGATTCATTAAATCGACAAAAAGAAAAATTAAATAATGATTTGAGCGAACTTCACAAACAACAAAATGAAGCTCGTAATATTGTTGAAAAAGCTAATGATGCACTAAATATCTTATCTAAATCAAATGCAAAAGAATTAGTTTTAATGGAAAATTTATGGGAAAAAGAAATAGGCATTAATAGTGAGATAAAGAGACTAAGTGCAGAAATTGAAGAAGATAAACATAAACACAATTTATTAGAACTTGAAGAACAAATAAAGCGTGCAAAAGCTAACCTAGAATTAATTAAGAATCAAATTAGACAGATTAGTTTTAACATTAGTTCTTTAGAAAAGACTATTGGATCTATAGAAAACGAAATTGAACAAAATAAAAAAGAATTAGAATTAATAGAGAAAAAATTTAACGATAATTTAGTCTTAATTAAAGCAGATCTTGAAAAATATGAGTGTTACTTAAAAAAACAAGAAGAATATAAGACTAATAATCATTTAAGTTATAGCCGAATTAGTGATGATTTACGCAAAAAAGAAAATTCTAATAGTCAAAATTATAATTTTATAATGCGTGGTATGCAAAAATATTCGAACAATTATAGAAATGAACTTGTAGCAGATATAAACAACGTTGATGACTTTATTAATGAATATTATAGCGTTAAAAACTTAGATGTTGTGTCTTATAAAGATAAGAGTAGACAAGCATACGAAAAGTGTGAAGAACAATTTAGACAAGTCTTCTTAGCTGGTATTAGAACTAATATCAACGAAGCTAAGGCGGAGATTTCTAAGTTAAATAAAAACTTATATCGACACCCTTTTGGGCGCGACGAAGAAAGATATGAGTTCGTATTTAAACCTGCTAAAGATTTAGCTGATTATTATAGAATTATTACCTCTGGGGAGGAACTTGTCACAAAAGATCTATTCACAAGCACACTAAATGAATCTGATACAAGACTTATTGAAGATTTATTTAATAAAATAGCTGAAAGTGATATGTCAAAAGAAACAGAAAGTTTCTTAACGCGCTACCTAGATTACAGAGAATATATGAACTACGATATCAAAGTTACTAATAGAAACGGCGACGTAAGCTATATCTCAAAAACTACTCGTGAAAAATCGGGCGGCGAAACACAAACCCCATTCTATGTTGTAATAGCTGCTTGTTTTGATGAACTTATGAAGAAGAACGAGGATGCTTGTTGTTTAGTAATATTTGATGAAGCATTCAATAACATGGATGAAGGACGCATTAGCAACGTTCTTGAGTTCTACAAAGAACTTAGTATTCAATTATTTATCGTTGTACCTGGTGTTAGGACTTATTCGATAGCGCCTTACATGGACAGCGTAATTGGCATTGCCAAATCTAATAATAGACTTATTTTATTCCATGAACCAGGTAAATAGAATGAGTTTAAAAAATGATATTTTAAAGTATTTAATTGATAAATACGAAAAATCTATATTATCTCGTGAAGGATCAAGCCGAGATATTAAAATAAAGATTGATACCAATAATGATTTATTTAAGTCGTATCACAGTCGTGATTCATTTAAATACAGAAGTGAAAATGATAAAGAAATTAAAGAACTAGAAGATTTAAATTTTGTAGATGCTTACTTTGATACTTACGGAGATTTCTTATATTTAACGCTTAATATAGATTATGTAGATAAAATATATAGATATTTAAAAACAAAAAATAAAGCCACTGAAACAAAAGAAATTATAGATTATTTAAATAATTACAACCCAACATCTTTTCTGG
>CAVGYR010000118.1:0-5350 GCA_963633325.1 uncultured Treponema sp. | reverse complement strand
AACTACTTCTCTAAATTGATTGTGAACATGTTTAATATAACTCTGATTTGATATTTTTTTTTGCATTGATTCAGGAAGAGTTTTAAATAATGCATCTATTTTATGGGAGATATGTTTTTCTTGATTCATCACTCATCTCCTAAATAGATAACAGAAGCTTTAGTTAAAAAATCATCGTTAAAATTTTCAGAATTTGTAGATGTAATAAAGGTTTGTGTTTCACGTGAAAACAGATTGATTAATTTTCTTCTACGAGAAATATCTAACTCACTCATTACATCATCTAAGAGTAATACCGGATTTTGATTAAGTTTATCTTTTAATAATGAAACTTCAGCCATTTTATACGCTAAAACCAGTGACCGTTGTTGACCTTGACTTGCAAATTGCTCCGCATTTTTTTTATTAATGAAAAAAATTATTTTATCGTTATGAGGTCCAAATAAAGAAAGATGACGTTGATGCTCACGTTCGTATTCTGTATTTAAAACATGAGATAATTTATTAAAAGCTTCATGTTTATCTATAAAAAATGGTAAAGAAGTATCAGATATTGCTTTTTTTTGATAAGAAATCCATGAAGGAATATAAGTAATCAATATCTCTTCTTTACCGTTAGAAATCTCATAGTAGTACGTCTGAATATATGGGATTAATTCTTTAATTAGCTGAGATCGTAAGCTATAAAGCTGAGAACCTATAACAGCAATTACTTCATTAATGCTTTGTAAATAGGTATGAGAAACAACTTCTTTAAGATATCGATTTTTTTGTCGGAGGATTTTTTCGTAATCCTTTCGTAGTGCATAGTAATTAGAAGAAAGCTGAGAACCTAAAATATCAATTTGATTTCTTTTAATACTCTGTGGGCCTTTAATGAAGGTTAAATCGTCAGGGCAAAAAAGCACTGAAGGTAGAATTCCTCGAATAGTTTGGTGTTTTTTACGCTTACCATTGAGTAAATATTCTCGTTTTCCTTCGTTAATTCGTAATTGAATTTCTAACTCTCTATTTCCATCAGAAATTTGTAAGGCAACTTTTGTTGGTTTGGTTTTATCGTTAACAAGATATTCCGTTTTAGGATTTCTAAATGAATGAAGCGCGGTAGTAAGCTGGATACCTTCAATTAAATTCGTTTTACCAACTGCATTAGGACCAATAAAGAGCGTTGATTCTTTAATGTTATCTAAATAAAAATGATCATAATTCCTAAAATTACAACATTCGATACCGTGTATCTGTAAGCTCATGATATAAAGAACCTTATACACGCACTGGCATAATTAAATAAAGAAAATTCTCATGATTAGTAGAACGTAAAATACCTGGTTTCATTGCACCAAATAAATCAAGATATACGGTATCTGATTTAATTACCGATAATCCATCTAACATAAAAGAGTAGTTAAAAGCGATGTCAACAGATTCACCTTCTATTTCACATAGAAGCGTTTCTTGAGCATTACCAACATCTTGAGAGTTAGTAAGAAGCGTCATAACATTTGCTTCACTATCTACCTTAATTTGAACAGGAGAAACTTTGTTACTCAGTAATGAAACCCTCCGAACGGCATCCTGTAATGCTTGAGTAGGTAGAGTAACTCGCGTTTTATATTCACCACTAATAAGTTGTTTATAATTCGGAAATGTTCCCTCAATACGACGATTGATAAATGTTATGTTTTGATACGTGATAATAATTTGGTTTTCATTTAACGCAATAATAATCTGATCATCTGATGAAGGAAGAGAAGTTATATCTTGAAGAAATGTTCCAGAAATAACCGCCTCAAATGTTTCTGGATGAGATGTTAGCTGTGTCTCAGCTATTCCAAGTCGATACGAATCAGTAGCAACCATTTTTAAAGTTGTTCCTTCTTGAGAAACTAATACACCTGTAAGCACTGCACGGGATTCATCATGTGAAACAATTTTTGCAGTACTTTTAACCATTGAAGAAAAAACTTTAAAAGGAAAGGTAGCTTCTTGATCCGTTTCAACTTCAGGAAATGCTGGAAAATCTAATGGGTTAAGCGTTTTTAACGAGAAGGTTGTGTTATCGCAAAATATAGTGAGTACTGAATCTTCTAAGGATATATTAATAGCCATATCAGGAAGTGCTTTAATAATATCCAAGAATAATTTAGCGGGAACTACTGTTTCACCCGGTGTTTCTATTAATGCAGAAACAGACAACCTAATCGAAAGCTCGAGATTAGTTGCTTGAAGAGTAAGTTGATTATCGCTAGCTTTAATATATATTCCAGCAAGAATAGAAAGTGTTGAACGATTTGAAGACCCTTTAATTACAACAGATAATGCACTTTGTAATTCAGATTGATTGATACTAAAATTCATACTCGTAATCCCTATTAAGATTTTTATTCCATTTAAATATTACGTGTTCTTGCAAAGAATTCCTATTACAAATTTGCCACTTCTTTTTTCTATTTTATTTTTAATTCTTTTTAAATAATAAATAAATAGTAATAATAAAAAGACGAGTAGAAATGTTGAAAATATATCGTTCTACCACATCAATACAAATAAATAGTAAAGCTTAAAATCAGGGGAAAATATTCTTTTTATCCATAAGGAAAACTAAGTGGATTATTTTTTCCACTTAGTTACGTTGTTTTCATTATGTTGTTAGCTTAATTTTGTTGAAAGTATCACAAAATTATTTATTACGACAAAAGGATTACAGCATTACTTATTAATATTGTTGTATACGAAGTTTTTCACGTATTGCTTCTATTTCTTCTCGTAAATTCCGATCTTCTTGTAAAGCATTACTAATTAAATCGTAAGAATGCATAATAGTGGAATGATCACGGTTAAATTCTTTTCCAATTGCTTTAAAAGTGCTTTCTAATAATTCTCGACAAAGATATATTGCCACCTGGCGTGGATGGGCGATATTTCTACTTCTTTTATTACTTACGATATCGCTATAAGTGATTCCATAAAAATCAACCACCGCATTTTGTATCATTTCAATAGTAAGGCGCGATTCGTTTTCATTAATAAAATGGTTAGTGAGCAGCTCTTTTACGGTTTGTCGTGTGAGTTCTTTATTGTTATTTACTTTTACCGCGAAAATAACATTCGTTATAGCGCTTTTAAGCTCTCTTATATTTGAGCTTGAATGTTCAACGATATAATCAAGTACATCTTCAGATAATGTGAGTGTGAAATTCTCCTCTTTTTCATATTGACGAACAAAATTCTTAATGATATTTCGTTTTGTTTCATTGTCGGGCGGTTGGATATCAATAGTTGCGCCAGAGTTAAAACGTGAAACGTATCGTTCATCAAGGTCGATATTTTTAGGTGCGCGGTCAGCGGAAAAAACAAACTGCTTACCTTTTGTGATTAAACTATTAAAAATTCTAAATAATGCTCCAAGAGTACCAGGTTTATCTTGAAGTCCTTGAATATCATCGATTAGCAATACATCAGCATTTTTAAAAAATTTTTCAAAATTTTTAAAACTTTGTTTATCAACACTTTTTTCTATAGCGGCATCTGAATATCGATTAACTAATTCCATTGAGTCGATATAACAAACATTAAAGTCAGAATATTGTTCCTGTATATAATTTTGTATAGCACAAAGGAGATGAGTTTTTCCTACTCCACTTCTTCCGTAAATAAATAAGGGGTTTAAACTCGACCCTGGTTTATCAGCTACTTCAACAGCCATTGAATAAGCCATTCTATTAGAATCACCAATAACAAACGTATCAAATGTTAACTCTGAAACTCCGGATACTTTATTAGGCTCAACTGCAGTTTTAATACTATTTTGCTGTGGTTGTGGTGATTCTTTTAAATAATTACCACAATTATTATCCAGTGTTTGAATACGATTAATAACTGGTGTAGCTGTCGGTGGGGTTGAAGAAGGTAATGGTTGTTTAGTTTGCGAGAAAGTAATTTGAGGCGTCGTATTATTATCTTGTGAAGGGTATAACGCCTGGGAGTTTACTATTTGATGTTCTTCCGTATGTTGTTGAGATGTTGTATCAACTTCAATTTGCACATAATATTCGGTGTTATATAAGTCGAATAATGCTCGTTTAATATCTTTAACGTAATGTTTTTCAATCCAGTCTTTAATAAAAGAATTATTAGCAGTAAACATAATAAAATCGCTGCTCACTGCTTGAATTTGAATACGAGAAAAGAAGGCATCAATTTGTGATGCATTTACGCTGGGATATGATTTAAGTTGTTGAATGAGCTGAGCCCAAACTTCGTCTATATTCATAACACCCTTTAACTCTTCTTTATTAGAGTTTCATCTTAGCAAATTATCTAAAGCATTATTACAATGACAACGCTATTTGATGACCTTTGTCGGTTAAGCAGCGTTTTTTGTTTATTTTCTTAACGAGTTCTTTTTCTTCAAGCTTAGAGAATGCGTTATAAATACTTGCAACAGGAAGATTGGTTACTTTATTGATATCAGTTACCCCTAAGGTTTGTTGTGGAAGTAGTGCTTTTAATATTGTAGTTTCATTTTCAGTTAAATTTGGTATTTTATCAGGGGTGAATAGCGCTGACGGTTGAGTAATTAAACTAATAGTTACTACAGAGCCTTGGTTGATGTTATCTTCAATCGATATTGTTCCATGAGAAATATTTAGATAATCTTTCACAATGGGTAATCCTGACCCAACGCCGCGAATATATTGCTTCATTGATTCAGTTGCTGAAGTGAAACCTGGAAGTTGCACAAGATCTTTTTGTTGTATTCCAGGGCCCTGATCACTAAACCGTATCGTATTTCCTCTATCTAAAATAGAAACAACAATTTCATTGAAATTTGCATGAATAAAATTTTCAGAAACTTCACGTATTACGGTATATGGGATTAACCCTCCTAACGCGGCTGCATTTTGATAGGTAATTGAAGCAATATGTTCAATATATTCATGAGTAGGAGCTCCAGGAATTTGTATAACACGTGGTGAACTTTGTAAGTTATCATACACGGCAATTCTTGCAGGAGAAGAAATAAAAGAATAATCAATATCGTTTAATTGCTTTATTTGCTGATTATGAGTGTAGTTTTGTTGTATTCCTCCGTTACTAGTTGGAAACATTTGATGGTTAACTAAAGGAGTTTCAACAAATGAAGGCATAGGATAACGAGAAGACCTACTTTCTTGAGAAGAGTTTTGTTCTTGAGAGTTATCCATGTAAATTTTCATTCCTATAACGTGAATTTTTAAGGTTTTTAATACTGTAATGTATTTATACGTTTAAATACGTAATTTTCAGAGATTATTTACGCTTTTTAAGCTTGTTTTTTATTTATTTTCACAGTTGAAGAAGTTTTTTA
>CAVGYR010000117.1:0-5422 GCA_963633325.1 uncultured Treponema sp. | reverse complement strand
GGTTACAGTATTAGTGTTTTTAGCTAAACACAATATTAATTTAGATTTTCTAAATAGTTATGATAATAAAGCGGCAATAGAACCTTTTACTGGTGGATTTGTTTATTTAGCATTAGATTTTATTGTGGTAAGCATTAAGAATTTAATTATCTATATTTATAAAACAAATAAATATAAAGCAATTAACGAAAAGAATGAAAAGCTTATCCTAAAATTGGAATCTATGTCTGATGAAGAGTTAATAAAATTAGATAATATTGAACGAGGAATTTAAAATGGACTTTAAAATTATTTATGTATCAAATTCAAGTGCTACAATAGAAATTGTAAATGACAATCCTTATAATTCATTAAAACCATATAGTGTATATGTTAATGATGTTTTATATAAGGAAAATATTGGTACTAATATATTTTCAATCTTTAACTTAGAAAGCAATAAAGACTATAAGTTAACTGTAAAATGTGATGACGAAGTTAGTCATAATTTTAAAACTTTAAAAGAATATGTTGAACTAAACGTTAAACGTTTTGGTGCTAAAGGCGATGGCAAAAGTGATGATACAAATTTTGTTCAAGCTACAATTAATGCTTGTCCTAAAAATGGTACTGTAAGAATTCCTTCAGGTACTTATTTAGTAAGACCTATTTTTTTAAAGAGCAATATTACTATCAAGTTAGAGCGTGGCGCAACCTTATTAGGTGATACTGATAGAAAAAATTATCCAATTTTGCCTGGTATGACACTTTTAACTGATGAATCTGATGAATATAATTTAGGTTCATGGGAAGGTAACCCTATCGATTGTTTTGCAAGTATTATTACAGGCATTGAAGTTTCAAACGTTAATATAATTGGTGAAGGTACAATCGATGGAAATGCATCCAATAGTGATTGGTGGAGCCATGCTAAAGACAAGGTTATTGCATGGAGACCACGTGGAATGTTCCTTGTTCGATGTAATAATATAAATGTTCAAGGTATTACAATTTGTAATACTCCATCATGGAACTTACACCCTTATTTCTCAGATAATCTTAAATTTATTGATTTAAAAGTAATTAATCCAAAAGATTCTCCAAACACTGACGGTTGTGACCCTGAATCATGTACTAATGTTGATATTATTGGTGTACACTTCTCTGTAGGAGATGACTGTATTGCTATTAAATCAGGTAAGATTTATATGGGAAGAAAGTATAAGAAGCCAAGCTCTCATTTCAATATTAGAAATTGTTCAATGAATTTTGGACATGGTGCTATTGTTTTAGGTAGTGAAATGGCTGGCGGTTTAAAAGACATATTAATCTCTCAATGTTTATTTAACGAAACTGATAGAGGCTTAAGAATTAAGACACGTCGTGGCAGAGGTAAAGATGCAATAATTGATGGTATTACTTTCGATAATATAAAGATGAACAAGGTTTTAACTCCTCTTGTAATTAATATGTATTATTATTGTGATCCTGATGGTAAGAGCGAATATGTTAGATCAAGAGAAAAACTTCCTGTTGATGAACGTACTCCATATCTTGGAAAATTTATTTTCAAGAATATGATCTGTGAAAATGTAAATATTGCGGCTGGAACATTCTATGGATTACCTGAAATGCCTATTGAATCTGTAGAACTTGAAAATATTAAGTTTACATATGATCCTAATGCTGTTGCGGGATTACCTGCAATGATGGAAGGTATCAGCGAAATGAAAAATCGCGGATTTATATTTGAAAATGTAAAAAATGTAACATTTAAGAATGTCGAATTGCCTGATTTTGTCAAAGATGATATCGAATGTGTAAATGTTGTGAACTTTGTTAAATAACAATTTAATTAAACAACAACGGACTTATTTTTGTTTAAAAACTAGGTCCGTTTTTTCTTGTTTAAAATTTTAAAATGGTTTATAATTTATGTTGGGAAAATTTAAAAAATTACGAGGTGATTTATATGAAAATTGCACTTGCTTGTGACCATGGTGGACTTGATTTAAAAAATAAAATTATTGAATTTTTAAAAAAAGAAGGCCATGAAATTATTGATGAAGGAACATACACTAAAGATTCGTGTGATTATCCTGTTTATGCAAGAAAAGCCGCTTTAGATGTAGCAAACAAAAAAGCTGATAGAGCCATTTTATGTTGCTCAACTGGTGTAGGTGTTTCTATAGTAGCAAACAAAGTGAAAGGTGTAAGATGTGCTTTAATTACTGATGTAACTAGCGCTAGACTTACTCGTGAACACAATGATACTAATGCTCTTGCATTAGGACAAAAAAATGTTTCTTTTGATAGAGGTATTGAAATCGTTAAGATTTGGTTAGACACACCATTCTCTAATGAAGAACGCCATGTTAGAAGAATTAAAATGATCGAGGAATAATTATGGGCAAAGTAGTAGTTGTTGATCATCCGTTAATTAAACATAAATTAACAAATATAAGAAAAAAAGAAACTAATACTGTAGATTTCTATAGAAATGTACAAGAGATTGGTTCTTTAATGGCTTATGAAATTTCACGAGATTTTCCTTTACGTGACATTTCAATTGAAACTCCAATTTGCAAGACTGTTCAAAAAGAATTAGCACAAGGTATCGTAATCGTACCTATTTTACGTGCGGGTCTTGGAATGGTTGATGGTATTAGAGATATTATTCCTAATGCTAAAGTTGGATTTATTGGTTTATATAGAGATGAAAAAACTCTAGAACCACATGAATATTATGCTAAATTCCCTGAAGAGATTACTTCATCTATTGTTCTTTTAGTTGATCCTATGCTTGCGACAGGAGGATCTGCAATAGCAGCCTGTGATATGCTTAAAAAGCGTGGTGTACATAATATTAAATATGTAGGATTAGTTGCGGCTCCTGAAGGTGTAAAAGCCTTAAGTGAGGCTCATCCTGATATTGATATTTATACTGCAGCCTTAGACGAGAAATTAAACGAAAAGGGCTATATTGTTCCAGGACTTGGCGATTGCGGAGATAGATTATTTGGAACAAAATAACGAAAATGAAGTAGAAAAAGTTGAAGAGAGTGAAACTACTCAAAAAGTAGAAGAAAGTACTCAGACAAAAACTACTTCAGAAAACAAAGAAAACCAAAAGAACAAAAATTTGAAAAAAGTTTCTGAACTTGCACAAGTATATTCTGTAGTAACGCAAGGCTTCTTTATGATGATAGTTATTGCGGGAATTGGTTTTGCGATTGGCAAGTGGGGAATGAAATCTGAAATATGGGCTGCAATTTACGCGGTTCTTGGTGCACTAATAGGCCTTGTAATATTTATAAGTATTTTATGGAAACTTAAGATAGGAGGGCTTGGTAGTGACAAACACGACAAATCAAAACGAGATGAATGAACTACATAAGATTGGTTTGTTCGTTTCCCCTATAACGCTAGTTGTAGGTATTGTCTTATCGTTAATATTTTATTTTGCGCTTCCTGACAATATGAATAGTGTATGGATGAAATCCTCATTTTTAGGACTTTTTACAGGCCTTATGAACTTTGGATTCCAACTTAGAGGAAGCAGACCTAACTATATTGACTCATACTCGGGCAAAAATAATTTGATGAAAAGAAATGTTATGTATTTCTTCTTTAGAATACTAGTATTCTTAACTATTGCATCATTTGTAATTATTAACCAACTTCAGGGAACTACTGAAAAACCTGCAAGTTTCAATATAATTCCATGTGCAATTAGTTATTTCTTACATTTAATTGTTCTTGCGATTGTTTATTTAATATTTAATTGTAAAAAAAGAAAGAAGGTGAGTGATTAATGTTTTTATTGTTACAAGGAACAGGAGATCAAATGCTTTCGCTTCTAATAATTGTCGCATTCCTAATTGTAGCGTTGCTTATAATAGGAATCAAAATTAAGAAAGTAGATCCTACAGGCGATATCCCTAAGTGGTTAATCCCTTTTGTTTCAATCGTTGAAATCGTTAATAATTTCACGAAAACAAACATCGGTAGGAGATGGAAACATTATGCTCCATACTTTTTAGCTTTAGGTATCTCATTGTTATTCCAAAATATAGCTTCAGTGTTCGGCTTGGTAAACCCTACAAGTTATATGATTACGAATGCAGCACTTGCAATCATTACATTCTTTATCGTACAAATTACTGGTATTGTATCTAATGGTTTAGGTGGTTACTTAAAAAGCTTTATCGGACCTGTGCCTTGGCTTGCATTCATAATGATACCTATTAATATCATCTCTGAATTTGCATTACCACTTAGTTTAACGTTACGTTTAACTGGTAACATCGTCGCAGGAAATGTAATTTCAATGTTAGTTAAGAGCTTTGGAATTGGTACTGCAATAATAATGCCACTTATTAACGTCTACTTCGACTTAATGTCTGGTGTAATTCAAACATTCGTGTTTGTCATCTTAACAATTATCTTTACATCAATGAAGATTGATGATAGTGAAAAAATTTATAGTGAATAAATAGAAAGGAAATAATATCATGACAGTTTTATCACAAGTTTTAACACAAATTTTATCAGTTTTAATTATTCTTGAAGGTATGGGACCTATCGGTGCTGGTATCGCCGTATTCACAGGTGTAGGTTCTGGTATTGGTGAAGGTATGGTAGCTGCTAAAGCAGTTGAAGCTATCGGAAGACAACCAGAAGCTAGCGGTAAGATCACTGTAACAATGCTTATCGGTCAAGCTGTAGCTGAAACAACTGGTCTTTATGGTTTAATCATTGCCATTCTTTGCTACAACAAGTAATTTAGTCGATTTGTTGAATTTGGAATGGAGGAGGGTTAAATATGATTTTAACAATAGATCAAACACTAGAATCAATTGGTAATTTCGTAAACTCTTGTCTTGCAATGCTAGGAATGGATTTTGGCGCTATAACTAAAGAAGATTGGTTAGGTTGGGGAAGAGATTTCTTAATCCAATTGATTGCGACATTAATTCTATTCTTATTAGTGCGTTTCTTATTATGGAAACCTATTACTAAAATGCTTGAAGCTCGTAAAGAAAAGATCGACTCTGAATTAAACGCTGCTACAAGTGCTAATGCAGAAGCACAAGAATTAAAACATTCTTTAGAAACTCAATTAGCTGATGCTCAAAACCAAGTTAAGGAAATCATTTCTAAGGCTGAAAAAGAAGGTAATGAGCGTAAGGAGCAAATTATTGCGGAAGCTCGTAAAGAAGCTGAAAGAAGACTTAATGAGTCTAACGCACAAGTTGAAAGAGAAATTGCTAATAAACAAAAAGAAATTAAAGATACTATCGTAAGTATTGCATTTGAAGCTGCTTCTAAGATTCTTGAAAAAGAAGTAGACAAAGATAAATACTTAGATTTAGTTAATCAAATCATCGAAGGAGCAAACTCAAAATGATAGCTTTTGAATACGCAAACGCATTATTTGAAC
>CAVGYR010000116.1:0-5458 GCA_963633325.1 uncultured Treponema sp. | reverse complement strand
TGTTTTTATATTCATAATCTCCTTTATCAAAGGCTAAAATTGAATTTTTAATATCTAAAGCACTTATTTGATTATCTTTATAAGGAATAGATAAATCTATTACAGTTTTATCTTTATATGGCCCAATAAATTGTTCATTTAATCCAAAAGGAGCATGATTAAATTCTTTAAAGCCTTTATAAGAAGAAATATCACCTTTATATAATTGATAAGAAGATATTAATCCACATGAATGAGATTTATTAAATGTTAAATTGAAATTGTAAATTGAAAAATTCTTTGTGTAAATATTATTTGTATAAATTGATAAGAAAAACAAAGAATAATCATCTTTTAATTTGAAAACTGGACAACTTAAAGAAGGAGTTAAATCAGTTGACGAATTTAAAAATTCACTTGGAGTAGATTTATTAATACTATAAGTAATTGAATCAATTTTATGTTCTGCTACTCCAGGAGTTTTATAATTGAAAGTTAGAAAATTATCACTTTGAGTAGTGCAATTTTTTAATTTATCTTTATCTTTAATATAAAAAACAAAAGTGTAAGTTTGATTTTCAGTTAATAATATATTTTTACTTGTAAGACTAATTTCACCAGTTGATAAAGTAAATACATTAGGTGGAATCATATTTTCTTCTTCATCATATATACTTAGATTGTATCCATTATTAAAAGAAGAATATTTATCATCTAAAATATGAGATGGAAATTCAGTTGAATTTGGTAAAATAAATGAAGAAGAAAAGATTACTAAGATAAAACTTAAGAGTGTGAATTTAATAAATTTAAATAGTATTTTCATATTTATGCCTCCAATTATAAATATGCTAAAAAGGATTTAATTTTATAAAATTATAAAGAATGAAACTTTTATTAAGGGTATAATAATTATTACTGGTGCATTAGCTCAGTTGGATACGAGCGTTCGCCTCCTAAGCGAAAGGTCATAAGTTCAAATCTTATATGCATCGCCAATTTTTGTGCCTGTAGCTCAATGAATAGAGCATAGCTTTCCGAAGGCTAAGGTTAGGAGTTTGATCCTCCTCAGGCACTCCTTAAGTTAAATATCTTTAAATTATTGAAATAAAAACGTAACAAATATAAAAATAATACACTAAATTAATAGTTAACTGAAAAATTATATTAATATAAATAGATAGGATTTATTAATTAATATGGCTAAAAAGAGAATACCTAAATCATTTATTGTAAAACTAGGAATAAGTGCATTTCTTTTATTAATTTGGTGTGTATTTTATTTTGTGATTTTTAAAATACATGATGATTTTACTTTTAATACTAATGGATATACTCTACATGAAAAATTCATGTACTTTTTGCAGTGGAATATTAAAAGTGAAGATATTAAAATTATTAGTCTTAATATAATATGTCTATATGTTCCATTATTTGTTTTGGCGATTAATTTAATTCCATTTGTATTTAATTTTATTGTTAATAGTATATTTATTTTTATTCTCAAAATCACTCATCAATTAGAAAATTATCTTAATTTTGTTAGATATGGTAAATCACTAAAATATATAAATATCGCTGCAATTATTATAAAAGATGTAATATGTTTTGGTTTGCTATTTTTATATATGAATAATTTAATTCTACTTATCAATAATTTAGAAAGCAGATATTCTAATTATAATTATTCATTATTAATTATTTATCTAGTTAATGCCTTAATTATTATTGGAAGTGTAATAATTATAAGTAGAATATTTGATAAAAGTGGCAATCAAAAACAATATGAACATTTAGTATCAAATCATATCAATAGGTCGATATGTGCAGTTTGTGTTGTAATTTCATTAATTGCTTTTTATTGCTTATTTATTCCTAGAATCAATAAAATGATAAATGTTAAATCATTTAGCATGATTATAACACCTATTATGGTTATTTGTACTTGTGTTTTATTCTTTAAAAATACTTCTAGAAGAAAATATTCAATTGAGGAAGTTTGTTCAAGTTCTAAATATACTAATAGAAAATCAAATGGTAATAAAATTATTAGTTCAAATAAAAATCATAATTCAAATAGAAATAATATGTTGAAAAAAGATAATTCTACTAGTTCAAGTAAAAATCCTAACCAAACTATTCCATACATGAAACCTAAAAACAAAGATGATTATTCAAGCTTAATTGAATAGTTTAATGCTATACTAATTAGGTATGGAAGCAGTAATTTTAATTGGAAAAAATATCACTTTAGATAAATATAATTTATCTTCTAAAAAGGTAATTGGAGTAGAAAAAGGAGCTTACATTCTTTCAAATTCTTCTTACAAAGATTTTATTAGTTTTGGAGATTTTGATTCTACTTCAAAAGAAGAATTAGATTTGATATATAAAAAATCAAAACAAGTAATTAAATTAAATCCGATAAAAGATGATACAGATACTTATGGTGCGTATTTATTATGCAAAGATTGTTCTAAAATCACTATTTTAGGTGGGATTCAAGGAAAAAGAGTAGAACACTTAATTGCTAATATAAATCTAGTAAAAGAAGATAAAAGAGTTGAATTATTAGATGATTCAACATATATAAAATCATTAGATAAAGGAACTTATTATTTTAATAATGATTATTATTTTTATTCTTTTTTCGCAATTGAAGAATCAAATATAGATATAAAAGGAGATTTTAGATATAAATTAAATAATTATAATTTAAAACTCAATGATTCATTATGCATATCTAATCAAATTGATGGAACAAAAGGTAAATTAATTATAAATTCAGGAAGAATATTATTGATTTGTTCTAAAAACGATTCAATTTATTAAAAACGTGTTATTATATTTATGTCAATTATGGGGAGCTATTTTGGCTGAGAGGTTATTAAGTTAACGACCCAAAACCTGATCTAGGTAATGCTAGCGTAGGGAATATTTTTTAATTTTACTTTTTAAAATTTTCACTCACCGCTAATGTTACTAGTTGGTGAGTTTTTATTTTAAAAGGAGGTTATTAAAAATGAAAAAGAACTCAATTTGGTCAACTAGAACTATAGCTGAAGTAGGCATATTTGCCGCTTTAGGATACGTTTTAGATTTTTTAGCAGGAGCCTATTCACAGACTCTATTTACAAGTGGTGGTTCAATAGGAATTGCTATGATATGTGTATTTATTATCACATATAGAAGAGGATTTATTCCTGGTATTTTAGTTGGATTAATAATGGGATTATTAGACATTGCTGATGGATTTTATGCTATTGGTCAAAACTGGTATACAACATTTTTCCAAGTCTTATTAGATTATGTTATTGCTTATCCACTTGCTGGAATTGGAGCTGGTTTATTTAGAAAATTAGTTTTAAAAGCCGATACTAAATCTAAATTTGTCTTATTTGTTGGATTAGGAAGTGCTGTTGGAGGCATATTTAAATTCTTTGCTCATTATTTATCAGGTGTGATTTTCTGGGGAGAAGATAGTGGAATGGTATGGGAACAATTCCATGGCAAACCAAGTCTATATTCATTTTGCTATAATGGGGCATACATGCTACCTTGTATTGTAATTTGTGTAGTATTAATGTGTTTAATTGCATCTTATCAAGGTCAAATCTTAATTGATCCAAATTCAAAATTCTCATTTTCTAAAAAGAATGAAAGTAAGGAGGAAGTTAAATAATGAAAAAGATTAATTTATATAATATATCTACTATATTAACTAGTTTATTTATTTTTATATATGGAATAGTAATGTTTTCTTTATCTTGTAAATTCTCTGATTATGGGGAAGGATCATTCAATTTAAAATTTAATAAAGAATACATGTTTATATTGATATGTGGAATAATTTGTCTAGGACTTTCTATTTATTTATTAATTAATTCATTAAGAGGTAATCAATTTAACAAAGAATATTTAGGATATTTTATTTCTATTCCTAGTTTAATAATGTTTTTCTATTATTTAGGAAAAATGATTGATTTATTAATTAATAAAGAAGACGCTTCTTTAATAAGTGTAAAAATGGTAATTATGCTTGTTTTATTTATTTGGGGAATTAGTGTTTTTATTAATAATCGTAAACAAATCGCTAAATAAATCTAACTAAAATTACACTTAGAAATTATAAAACTTAAATTATTTAAAAAATGCTTTATAGTTAAATTATTTTGCTTTAATTAATAGTTTAAAAGATATAAAATAATAATATACGGAGGTTATTTATGTTAGATGTTGTTATTATTGGAGGTGGCCCAATTGGATTATACGCCGCACATTTAGCTTCATTACACAACTTAAATGGTGTTTTATTAGAAGCTAGAGATAATTTAGGAGGTCAATTATCCAATTTATATCCTGAAAAAGATATTATAGATTTACCAGGTTATCCTAGAATCACTGCTAAAGGATTTATCGATAGATTATTAGAACAAATTAATTCTAGAGAAAATCATTTACCTTTACACATGATGGAATCAGTTTCTACTATTGAAAAGATCGAAGGTGGATATAAACTTACTACACCTTTAGATGTATATGAAACAAAAACAGTTTTAATTGTCAGTGGTATGGGAACATTTACACCTAGAAAATTAGGCTTGCCTAATGAAGGTGAATTCAAACAAATCGCTTATGCAGTTAAAGATAAGAGTATTTATAAAGATAAGAAAGTAGTTGTATTTGGCGGTGGAGATTCTGCTGTTGACTTATCTTTAATGTTATTACCTATTGCAAAAGAAATCAGCGTAGTTCATAGAAGAAATGAATTTAGAGCTCAAGCAAGTAGCGTAGATGAATTAAAAGCAAGTAGCGCAAATGTTTATACTCCATTTACATGCACAAAATTAAATGGAACTAATGGTGTATTAGAATCAGTTGAAATTACAAATGCTGAAACTAAAGAAGTAAAGACAATTCCATGCGATAGTATTATTGTTAACTACGGTTTAATTCCTGGAATTAACAAATTCCCAATTGATAAAAAAGGACCAAATATCATTGTTGGAAGTGCATATCAAACTTCTTCAGAAAATATCTTTGCTATTGGTAACTGTATCGGTTATGAAGGTAAAGTTAAAAACATTACATGTGGATTAGGTGAAGCAGTTGTTGCAATTACAAAGATTGACCAAATTATCAATCCTAATAAGAATATTCCAGTTCACTTCTAATTTGCTTGTAAATTATTAATATCCTTGTTAATATATCTTAGTCATGTCTTCATGACTAAGATTTTGCTCTCATGGTGGAATTGGTAGACACGTATGACTTAGAATCATATGCTTTCACGCGTGCAAGTTCGAGTCTTGTTGAGAGCACCATAAATTTAAATGTATAGTCTAGTGCAAATTGTACTAGGCTTTTTATATGAATTTGATTTATGCTTCAAAATTAAGTTCTGTTACTATTGCGGTGTAATTAGTAGACTTAAAGAACTCAAAAAACTCTCAGATTTGACAAAAAAAGGCTTAAAAAC
>CAVGYR010000115.1:0-5480 GCA_963633325.1 uncultured Treponema sp. | reverse complement strand
AGACGCAATGGGCGGAGATAAGTCTTTTAATACAACTGTTGAAGCTTCAATGATGGCAGTTAAAGAATTTGATGATATTGAAATTTATTTATATGGTGATAAATCTAAAATTGAACCTTTATTAACCAATAAAGAACGTATTAATGTTATTGATACACCTAAATTTATGTCGATGGGTGAACATGATCCTGTAAGTTATTTAAGAAATAATAGAGATTGTTCGATGGCTGTCGCTTTTTCTTCAGTTAAAGATGGTGTTTGTGATGCTTGCGTAACTAGTGGCCCTACACAATGTGTTATTGTTGCGGCTCACTTATTTGTACGTAAACTTCCACTTATGCAACGAGTTGGACTTTGCCCTATTGTTCCTTCATTTGATGGTAGAGGTAGATTATTACTTGATGTAGGCGCTAATGTTGAACTTCGTCCTGAACATTTACATGAATTAGCTATTGCGGCTAGTATTGTAAGTAAGGAAGTTTTAGGTGTTAAAGAACCTCGTGTTGGTCTTTTAAACATCGGTAGCGAAGAAGGAAAAGGTAGAGAAGTTGATAAAGAAACTTATGAACTATTAAAAAATAGTACTGATATCAATTTCTACGGTAATGTTGAACCAAATGAAATCTTATTTAGTGATTGTGATATCTTCTTAACCGATGGTTTTACAGGCAATATGGTATTAAAATCAATTGAAGGTACTGCAAAAACTATGTCTAAGATGCTAAAAGAAGAAATTTATTCTTCTACAAAGAGTAAAATTGCAGGATTAATGCTTAAAAAACAACTTGTGCATTTCAAGAGTCGCCTTGATTCTTCAGAAATTGGTGGCGCAATGGTTTTAGGTGCCCGTGGCCCTATTGTTAAAGCTCACGGCTCTAGTGATCCTAAAGCATTTAAGAATGCAATTAAACAAGCACGTTTAATGGTTGTTGGTGATGTAGTAAATAAATTACGTGATAATTTAACTAAGGAGGCTAAAGATGAATAATTTATCCGAATTAGAAGAAAAATTAGGTGTAAAATTTAAAAATATTGATATTTTAAAAGAAGCTTTGACACACTCTACTTATGGAAACGAACATAATTGTGCTTTTAATGAACGTTTAGAATTTTTAGGGGACGCAGTCTTAGAACTTTCAATGTCTAAATATTTATATTCTCATTATCACTTAAGTGAAGGAGATATGACAAAAAAAAGAGCTCAAGCTGTAAGAGAAGAAGCTCTTGATATTTATGCGGCTAAAATAAATCTTGGTTCTTATTTATTCCTTGGTAAAGGTGAGGAAGCACAAGGTGGAAGAGAAAAACCAGCTATTATTGCGGACGCTTTTGAAGCAGTTTTAGGTGCTTGTTTTGAAGAATTTGGATTTGATAAAACTTATACTGTTTTTGAAAAAATCGTTGTGCCTTACATTAATTTAGTTGTTGATATTAAAGATTTTAAAACTATGTTACAAGAATATGCTCAATCTGATAAGAGAAGCCTAAAATATGAAATAATCGGGCAATCAGGACCTGCACATAATATTGTTTTTGAAGCTAAAGTTACCATGGATGATAATATTATTATGGGACACGGTTTTGGAAAAACTAAAAAAGATGCTGAACAAGAAGCTGCTAAAGAAGCTTTGTCTAAGATTGCAAAGGTGTAATTATGCTTAATAAATTATTTGAAGAAGGTTATCTTAATTTTGAAAGAATAGTTTTAGATAATTATAAAAAATTAAACATAAGTATAAACGATGCGGCTATATTAATTGAATTCGCAAAATCATATTTAAAATATGATGGAAATGTTTATGAAGATAAACTTGCAAATAAATTAAACCTTGATACTAACGAAGTTTCTAATGTTATCGCAAGATTTTTAGAATTAAATATTCTAGATTGCAATTATGTTATAAATAAAGGTATAGGGCAAACTCACTATTCTTTAAATCCTTTATTTAATAAACTTGAAACTTTACTTTCTTCTCAAAATGAAACAGTTGATAATACTGCAGAAATTATAAGTTTTTTAGAATCTAAGCTATTAAGAACTTTATCTAGCAGTGAAATGGATAAAGTTTTAATGTGGAAAGAAGATAATATTGGTATTGAAGAAGTTAATAAAGCGATTGAAAAACTTAATAGTGCTAATATGAATGTGACAATTTTAAGACTTGAAAAAACTTTATATCAAGCTCCTAAAAAAAGTGATAGTGCACCCGCTAAAAAATCAATTAAACAATTATTAGATTTATAATGGAATATTTAAACAAAGCTATTGAAATGTATCCTGACGCAAAATGCGAATTGAATTACACTTCAAATTTTACATTTTTAGTTGCGGTTATTTTATCGAGTCAAACTAAAGACAGTGCTGTAAATAAAATAACACCGATTTTGTTTGAAAAATATAAAACGATTGAAGATTTGGCTAATGCACATGAAGAAGATTTGATTAATATCATTAAGCCTCTAGGACTTTCAAAAATGAAGGCCAAAAATATAATAGAACTATCTAAACAAATTTTAGAATTAAAAGAAATACCTTCAAATGTTAGTGATTTAACTCGTTTAAGTGGAGTAGGAAATAAAACCGCATGTGTTTATATGCAAGAAATTTATAAAGAACCACATATTGCAGTAGATACACATTTGAAACGAGTTAGTAATCGCTTAGGTTTGAGTAATGAAATAGATCCTCTAAAAATTCAAAAAGATTTAGAAAATAGATATCCTAAAGAATTATATATAAAAGCGCATCATACATTTTTATTTTTAGGGCGCTATACATGTTTTGCGAAGAAACCTAATTGCACTATGTGTAAATTGAATTCAATATGTAAATTTTATAATGAAAATAAGAACGTTTATTAAACAGTTTATTTTTATAATTTGAAAAAATATTAAATTATAGATGTAATCCTAATAATGGGTTACATTTTTTAATTGGTTTAATATAAATGTTGTAAATAGTATAATAGAAGTGTTGATTAATTTTAGAAAATGAATACGTTAGTTTTAATTACATCTAATAATTTGAAAGTGAATAATTGCAATAATTTAAATTGTGATATGTTTGAGTCATTTAAAATTATAGAAAAAGTTTTATAGTTAACCGTTTTTTGGTTAAAAAATATTATTGTTTTTTAGCAAAGTATGTAATATAATTAAAGGGAGGAAAGGGGACGATAGAATGTCATATACTAGTTTTGGTGAATTTGCTCGTATATTAAGAATTAAAAATCACGAAGTTATGGGCGATATGGCTAATGTCCTAGGTGTAAAAATTTCGTTCTTATCTGCTGTTGAAAATGGTAAAAAAAATGTTCCAATTGAATGGGTAGATAAACTTACAACTCATTACAACTTATCGGATGAAAAACGTCAGTCACTTTTGCAAACCATTGATGAATCTAGGACTCAATACAAAATATCTATGGAGCACGCGGGCCTTAAACAAAGAAGGGCAGCTTTGCAATTTGCTCGTTCGTTTGATGAGATGGACGATGAAACTGCTATTAAAATTATTGAACTTTTAAAAAAACAGGAGAGTGATAAAAATTAATGGATTATAAAACAAAACCAACAAGTCGATTTGATTTGAGACATTACTCTAAAATCTTACGAACAATTTTTAAAGTTTCTTTGACAGGACCTTTTCCAGTTTTAGATGTTTTAGATAAAATTAGTGATGTTTTTAAGGGATGCAGTTATGAGGTTGTCGATGATAGACAATTTTCTCCTCAAACTATGGCTAGATGTGTTCAAAATGAACACGGAGGATTTACGATAGAAATTAAGGAATCAATATACATTGGAGCTTATGAAAAACAAGTTGGGGCATTTCTAGGTTTTATATGTCATGAAATATGTCATATTTTTTTATTTAAAATAGGATTCACACCTATATTTGAACGAAGTTTTAAAAATAATGAATTACCAGCATATTGTAGTGTAGAATGGCAAGCAAAAGCACTTTGTGCAGAAGTCATGATACCATATAATGAGGCTAAGAATATGAGTGTTTCTTTAATTGAAAAGACATATCATGTTTCAAAGTCTTTTGCAAAGAATTATTTGCAACTAATAAAGGGGTGATGCAATTATGAGCAAAATTAAAAACGCATAGAAACACTGTTGGGGCAGTAAATCAATGCGTTGTTAACAAGATGTGCTATAAAACACATACCTACACATTCATTATAGCACATTCGAAAACTTTTAATCAATGTACAGATTATATTAATCTGATAAATTTAAGGCCTTTTTGAAGGCGGAAAGGATAATGAATGAAAAAAAATATTTTAGATGATGGTTTTCAAAACTATCTTACAAAAGATGCATTTTTAGTTGGTGCACCTGGCATTCCTGCATTAATGGATTTAAGAAATACAGAGATTCCTAAAGGACTTATACCTTTTTCGAAAGTTAGAACTTGTTCTAATAAACACAAATATGTACACTTTTATATGCATGATAAAGAGTTCTCACGTGTTTTAACCTCTACAACGAAGTATTTAAATGATTTAAAACAATTTGATGGTGTTATTACACCTGATTGTAGTATGCTTATAAATCAAGCACCATGTTTGCAACAAACTAATACTTATATGAATCGGGCTATTGGATTTTTTCTACAAAAGAATGGAATTCCAGTAATTCCTAATGTCAGATGGAGTGATGAATCAAGTTTTGAATATTGCTTTTTAGGTGTGCCTAAATGTTCAATTGTATGTGTCAGTACTCATGGATGTATACATACTAAAGCTCAAAGGACTATGTTTAAATTGGGAATGAAAGCTATGATTAAAGAACTCGAGCCATCTTCAGTACTTGTTTATGGATATATGCCTAGCGACATTTTTGGTGAATTTATTGATAAAATAAAGATGTACAGATATCCAAGCGAATTTGAAATATCACATCGAAAGCATAAGGCATAATATGGGAACCGGATATAAAGGCGAATCTAAATATTATAGAAGTATAGGACAAAATATTTTAATTACTTCTTTAAAATATACTTATTCTAATGGACGCTTTGGCGTAAATAGTCCACATGGTGGAGCATCAACCCGTAATATTGCTTCACCGGATAATCTTTTAACCGCAATTGATTTTTATAATAAAATTGCTTTTGGTGGTAAGGAACAAATAGTCGACGACAATTTACGAATTACTCGCATGGCTGATGGGACTATAATTACAATGAGAAAAGTATCACATTCTGATGGCACTCCAGTTGTTGATATTAATATTGAGCGAAGTGCTCATAACAGTGGAATAAAAAAACAAAAAATTCATTTTATAAAGGAGACAACATAAATGAAATATATTGATGTACGTTTTAATCAAGAAGAAATAAAACTTATTAAAAACATGGTCGGTAAAACATTGACTAAATATAAATGTGATCCTTTTGAATTTTCTACAGCTGTTTATGGAATTGTAGGAATATGCACAAATAATATATCATATGCTTTTACTAATAT
>CAVGYR010000114.1:3578-5568 GCA_963633325.1 uncultured Treponema sp. | reverse complement strand
TGTGGTTGCTACTATATCAAATTCAATTAATGATAAATATCTAGGTTATGGATTGCATAATACTAAAATTATTTTAGATGGGTTGGATGTAGATAAATATTATGATGATCATCATGAAGTATTTAAAGATAATAAAATTAAATTCTTGTTTATTGGTGGAGTATGTAAAAAGAAGGGCCAATTCAAATTTCTTGAATGGCTTGGTAAATATGCTAATGAATACCAAATGTATAATTTTGAATTAAGGATTGTTGGAAATTGTTCTGATGGTTCTAAAGATGTACTAAATAAAATAGCTAAAAAATATAATATAGAACAAAATGTTACTATTGTTGGGCCTAAATCAAATACAATGGAAGAATATTTAAATGCCGATATTCAAATTGTTAATTCAAAAAAGGAAGCTTTTGGAAGAGTTACAGTTGAGGGCATCTTAGCAGGATGTTGTGTTCTTGCATCAAATAGTGGTGGATCAAATGAAATTATTTCAAGTGGTAAAAATGGATTCCTTTATGTACAAGGAAATTACAATGATTTTGCAAAGACACTAACTTATGTACTTAATAATAAAGTGGGGGTAAAGGATATGATTCCAAGTGGTCAAATATATACAAAAAATAAATTTGATAGTTTAAGAAATGCTCAAGAATTTAATGATATTTATGAAGAAATTAGATTGAAGAAATCTATGACGGGGGGGGTAACTCTTAACTTAGAGTTCACTTATTATCCTACATTTAGATTACCTTCTTTGATGGAGGCAATCTAATATGAATACTAATAAGTTAGAGATTAATCTAAATAATGAAATTAATTATAAATATTTCTTATTAACATTTGATGACAACTATGTAAATGTTGGAATAGGCTTAGTTAAATCTATTCTTGCAAATACAAATGAAAAAGTTTGTTTTATAGTCTTTACAGATAAGTTTAATGATACAAATTTAGAGAAGATTAAAGATACAAAAGTTCCATTTATTATTTATTATATTGATAAAACTTTATTTAATTATGATTTGAATATTCACAAATCATGGCCGATAACCACAATGTTTAGACTTATTGCACCTTGGGTTATAGAAGAAAAAATGGATTACTTATATTATTTAGATGCTGATATGATTTGCGTTAATAAGATAGACGATTTATTTGATATAAAGTTTACTGAATCTATTGCTATATGTCCTGAAATATCAGCTAATGCTACTAAAGTTTGTAATAAGTTTGGCTCTGACTTAGTATATTGTAATGCTGGATTTTTAATATATAACATGATTAGTATTAAAGAAAAATATACTATGAATAAGATGTTGGAAGATTTAAACGGCATATTAGATGACTTGTCATTTGGTGACCAAGATTTTCTTAATCTATATTATAAAAACGATTGTTTACACTTAAATCCTTTCAAATATAATAATCATATTTATGATTTTTATAATAAATATTGCGTAAAACAATTTTTATCTAATGCTATATTTGTTCACTTTTGTGTTGTGAAAGGAAAACCTTGGAATACTAACTCAACTCTTACTAGGTATAATATCTATCTAAAATATTCAAAAGATCCTTACATGAGTAAAGTTGTATCTAAATGTAAACGTGTATACTTATTTAAAGCACCTTTTTATAAGCTTTATTCTTTATGCTATAAAATAGCTAGAAAAGTATATAAGACTGTATTTAGACGTAATAATCGTATAACTCATACGGGGGGGGTAACTCTTAACTTAGAGTTCAATTATTATCCAACATTTAGATTGCCTTCTTTAATGGAGGTAATCTAATATGGATACTAATAAGTTAGAGATTAATTTAAATAAGGATATTAATTATAAATACTTCTTACTCACATTTGATGACAACTATGTAAATGTTGCTATCGGATTGATGAAATCTATGATTTGCAATACAAATAAAGAATTATGCTTTATTGTTATGACTAAATCATTAAATGAAAATAGTATTAACAAATTAAGAGATACTG
>CAVGYR010000114.1:0-3568 GCA_963633325.1 uncultured Treponema sp. | reverse complement strand
ATACTGGATTTCCTATTATTATTTATTATATAAATAAAGATTTATTCAAATACACTAATTCTAATTGGCCTATAGATTCTACTTTTAGATTGATTGCTCCTTGGATAATTGAAGAAAAAATGGATTATTTATATTATTTAGATGCGGATATAATTTGTGTTAATAATATGGATGATTTATTTGAAATAAAATTTAATGAATCGATTGCTCTATGTCCGGAAATTTCAGCTAATGCGACTAAGGTTTGTGATAAATTTGGTGGAGATTTATTATATTGTAATTCGGGATTCCTAATTTATAATATTACCAATATCAAATCAAGATATTCTATGGATGGTCTCCTTGATGAGTTTAACTGCATATCAAATGATTTAAATTTCCCTGATCAAGATTTTATTAATCTATATTATAAAAATGATTGTTTACATTTAAATCCTTTTAAATATAATAATCAAGTATATGATTTTTATAATAAGCATCTTGTAAGACGATTCCTAAGTAATGCTATATTTGTTCATTTTTGTGTCGTTAAAGGTAAGCCTTGGAATAAAAATTCAACGCTTGCTAGATATAATATCTATCTTAAGTATTCAAAAGATACTTACATGAGTAAAGTTGTATCAAAATGCAAACGAGCATACTTGATAAGAGCACCTTTTTATAAAATATACTTTATATGTTATAGAATAGCTAGAAAAGTTTATAAGACAGTATTTAGAAATAATTAGACCAAAGTGTTTGTCTTTTGGAGTGTACTGCTATACGAAAAGTAGACGCTTAAAAAAGGGATCTATGCAATCTTTATTAAAATCTATGTCTCGTGCAGGAACACCTACCGTAAATGGTGTTATGAAAGTGATAAACGGATGGGCTAAAGAGGAAACTCAAATTAATTAAAAGAGAAAAATATGGTAAAATTAAAATACATTAAGTGAGAACTTGAAAGGAAACATGTGCTAGTCGAAACACATATTATGTTTCATTTTATGTCTAAATAAGAGCATTTTGGTGTATAAATGGTAGTTCGGACATAAAGTTTGTCTAATAAATCACCAATGTGTCTAATTATTAAGCGCTAGTGCAAGAGGTGATTATATGATTAAGAAAATTTTAAGAAAATGTAAAAGGGTAGTTAACAATATTATTTTTAATATAAAATTAAATTCAAAGCATGAAGAAATAATAGAATTCGATCCCAACTATTTAGAAAAATTAAATAAAATACAACCAATGCCTACAGGTGATATTGATGCAAACAATAATATAGAATATAAATACGATCTTCAAATTATTGTTCCTTGTTATAACGTTGAAGAATATGTAGAAGATTGTATTAAGTCTATATTAAATCAAAAGACTAAATATAACTATATCGTTACTATAATTAATGATGGTTCTACCGATAATACTTTAAATATATTAAAGAAATTTGAAAATGACGAGCATGTTGAATTGATAGATCAAGAGAATAAAGGGCTATCAGGAGCAAGAAATACTGGTCTTAAAAATATGAAAGCTAAATATATTACTTTCGTGGATAGTGATGATATGCTTGCTGATAATTCTATAGAAAGTTTACTTGATGCTGCTTTTTCTCATGAAGATGCAGATATAATAGAAGCTAATCACTTTTCTTTAAATAATGGTATGACTTTACAAAATAATAGGTATAAAGAAAAAGCTTATGTAAATCCAACTACATTAGATGGTTATGCATGGGGAAAATTATATAAAGCAGAATTATGGAAAAATTTTCAATTTCCAGAGGGCTTTTGGTTTGAAGATACAATCCTTGCTTATATCTTGTTTTATAAGGCAAAAAAAGCCTATGTGAGCAATATATATATATATATATCGCTTACGTCAAGGGTCAATTACGCACGTTGCAAAACAAATTACGAAATCTCTTGATACCTTCTATATTACAGATTTGTTATTAAGAAAACATAAAGAATTGAAGTTACCTGTTAACGATGATTATATTAAACAAATGAGATTCCAATGTTGGATTAATATGGGAAGAACATTTAATTGTTCTGATGAAGTTAAAAGACTTTGTTTATCATATATGAATGATCAATTAAGAAAATACTTTGATATATCTAAATTAAAGGGTGATAAGTTATTTGAATCTATTCTTAAGGTGGATTACTATAAAACATATTTGTTTGCTGTGGATATTATTGCATAAATGTCGAGATTAACATTTTATTACTTATGTTTATATAGGTAAGCAGGATGTTGTCATATTGAAAGATTGATTACAAAAAGAAAAGAATTGAACTAGAAAAAATAATTTTTGCTTATTGTATTATTATAAATTTAGGAGATCGATTAATGATTTATCATTATACTAATGAAAAAGGGCTCTTAGGCATTTTGAATTCAAAGAAGATTTGGTTAGTTTCTTCTAGAGAAATGTCCGATATTACTGATAGATTTTATGCAAATTTATTTGCAACAATTGCATTGTTAAAATCCGATGATGAAGATATAATGAATTTGAGGGATAATCTAACTGTGCAAGATATTTTAGATGTTAATATGAAAACTTTCGAAGTTGAATTTTATTCTGCCTCCTTTTGTAACAGGAGTGACAATGAGTATTTATGGCAAAATTACGCCGATTCTAGTAAAGGCTTTTGTATTGAAATTGATTATGATGTTCTACGTAAATATATGAATGATGTTCTTGTCAAAAATTACGATAAGTTAGATGAATATGATGAAATATTAGAATCTGATAAAGACATATTAAAACCACGAGAGGTTTCTTATGGTTATCCTATTGATACATTTTTAGATGTCATAAGGTTAACAAAAAATATTTTTGGTTCAAATGAACATATAGAAAATCAAAATATTGTACATGAAAGCTATAGAAATTGGTTGCTATTTACATTACTTATTCTTTCAGGTATTGTAAAAGGTACTGATTTTAAAAATGAAGAAGAGATACGCCTTTTGTTTCAAAATCGATATTCAGAAGAATATATCAAAGAACATATGATATATTCTCTAAATAAAATGAGTTTAAGTAAAGGTCTCGAAGAATTGGGCTTATTAAAAGAAGCTGAACAGGGACAAAAGAAAAGATTTGAATTAAACTTAGTTAATAATTTTAATTCAGAATTGATTCCTACAATTATTGTTGGAGAGGAATATAATGGTGATTTTAAAACGCTAAAAGATAATATAATTAAAGCAGGCTTAACTAATACGAAAGTAATAGATAAAAAGGGTAATATTTATTAAATAGGTTAGCTATCCGAATAGTAGGTATTCCACTTGAAGAAGAAATATCATTTTTTCGTCCGTTATACTTTAAATGTACAATATTATATTTTTCACATATAGTTTTATAATATGGACAGGTATTAAAATTATTTATTACTTCAATTTTAAAATTTGCACTATAACAGATAAAAAAATCCTCATGTACTTATTATACAAATATAACAATTATATTTATATATGAGCGAATTGATGTTTACGGTATAACTAATTCTATTCTAAAAAATACAAATGAAAATGTATGTTTTATAGTATTTACTGAAAGCTTAAGTGA
>CAVGYR010000113.1:0-5608 GCA_963633325.1 uncultured Treponema sp. | reverse complement strand
GCATCGCTTAATAATAATCTTTCATTATTTCTTTGCTCTTGCTTTGAAGTTTTGGCTATTTTTTCTTCTTCCTTGTCCATTGTCTTGCTGCAGTAATAATAAAATTGCCTATATGTAGGGCGTTTGTCCGCCGGAACTAATTCCCTAAAAATACTTCCATTATTTTGATTGATGAAGGTGTAATTTTCCAATAGCATTAGTTCAAAAGCATCCTTCTTGGTTATTGCTCTGCCGGATAAATAGCTCTTTATGGCTTTATCAAAATTTCTTATAGCTTCATCATCCAATATTATGCCGACATCGGAAGAATCGTCGGTCTTTCTTCCTGTTTTGATTTTATATGTTCTTTTTGTATCGTTTTGACCTTTTTTAAGACATAGAGAATTGATGTCTAAACCTGACTGAAGATATATTCTAATAACTCTCCAAGCACTCTTTTTGCTCATATGATATTTTTCTTCGCAGTTATCAAATATTTCTTTATTTTTCTTAGTTTTGATTTCTATAAAAGTTGGCCCAAATATTTTTGTAACATCGTTAATTAGATTGACTTTGTTTTCATAAAGTTCTTTTGTTTTCTCATTCCATTTGCTTTTATCGTAGTAGGGAAGTGTTGATTTAGATTTTTTAGTATATTCACCGCTTTTAATTTTTGTGTCTAACTCGTCATATTTTGCGGTTAAAAAATCAATTGATGTTGCGTTTTTATCAACCATAACAATCAAATTGTTTTTATATGCGATTACAGTATATTCTTTTTCATCTATAGTGATTATTTCGCCAATTTTAATGATGATACTTTCCATTTTTCTATTTCATCCTTTCTTTCGGTTATTATTTGCCAGTAGTCTAACGGTTTGTCCATATCAACTATCAGAAGTTTTCTAGCGATTAAAAATTTTATAAACGATATTTCATCAGGAAAGAAGTTCAAATTGTAATAGGGAACTACATTTCTTATATTTTTATATCTAATGATATTGAATTCTTCTTTACTAATTAGCTTCCAATGGACACTGTGATTTTCCCAATATTTTTTCTCTATAAATAAATTGTTGTAATTGAGGTTGTTTTTACTAGCCTTTATGGAAACAGCCAAATTGCCGGTATTGCTAATTACATATAGGTCTGTGGTTAATATTATTGGCTCATCGTTTTTAAATGGATGTTTAACTCCATAATCTTCGGCTATTTTTAAAGTTTCTTTTATATTAAGGGGATATTGTTCCTTTATATCAATGACATTGTCTTCCCATCTTAATAAATACCAAGCAATTATTTCTGCCTGTGATAACAAATGAACACTTCTGCCGGTTTTATAATCAACAACACATGCTGCAGTACCAAGAGAACCAAATTCACCAACTTCAATAAAAGGCCTATAGTTTTCTTTATCTCCGGTTCCCATCTTTAATTTTCTTTTAGTATATTGGTTTTTAGATCGCATATTTAGAACTCCTATTTTGATGCTCTCTTATATAAGACAAATCCAACTTGTTTGCCTTTATAAAGGAATATAGTGCTTCTTTTATTACTGGAACATTTGCATTGTATAGGCCAGTATCAATAAAACTAATTATCATGTGTTCGCTATGCTTATTTGGATTGTAGCTTGCAGGTAAAGGATAGATATAAAAGGTTTTACCTCTACAATAAACTTCTTTTTTCTCATCCGTTTTATTGGTGCAAATATGAATAACGCCATTCCATTTCAAACCTAAGGTTTTTAGAAGATATGATTTTGTAGGATAACCAATTATGTCTTTGCCTTCTATATAGGTTTTTACTATTTGCTCTTCTACACTTAAATTTAATTTAGTTAGCGAATATATACCGTCTGAAATTCTATATATTTGATTTCTTCCAACTAAGGTTGCTAATATGCTCTTATTTTCAGTAAACTGTTTTAAATCTTTGATAAAAATCAGATCGTCATCTTTGTAATTTTCGATAAGAAATCTGTAGAGCTTTTGGTGCGATGTTTTATTTTCAGTATCCAACCTTTTACAAATAGGACAATAAGGTCTTTGAGTGAGATTACTATAAACTTTAGTAAAGGTGTGGTTATTGTTGCATATGCAAGTAATAGGTTCTTTGAAAGAACTGTATTTACTTATTAACTTGAAGCCCATATCTTCAATTCTCTGTTTTACTTTATCTTCTGATAAACCTTCGCAATATGGACATCTTCTATTATTCGTAAAGGCTCTTGTTCCAATTAAAAATTCCTGGTTACACTCTAGATGTTTTACTTTAATCTTTTCTTCTTTCGGAAAGAGGTCAATGAATTCATAGTCACCATTTTTCTCAACTTCTTTAGCTAATTCAGATGGTATCCATCTGATTTCACATAAACACCTACGACCGTCATAAAACTTCAACGGTGATGTTTTAAATTCACTACCACACTTTATATGTTTTAAGCTAATTTCGTCATTCTTTGAAATATATGGACTTAATAGGATATATTCATCAGATAAGTGTTCTTTAAATAATTCTTCATCGCTTAATTTTGATTGGCAAGCAGGGCACCTAAAATTATTTTCATAACCATATATACTGGTGCAAAATCTGGTGCCACATATTTTGCAAGTTAAATCCAGTAAATTATTCCTTATACTATGAACTTCATATAGATTTTTATCTATATCGCAAGTAGGCTTATCTATTGATGGATTAAAATTTTCTATGTTTGGATATAGTTCCATTAGCTTCTTTAAGCCTTTTTCATAATCAATAAAAGTATTAGTTTTGAAATCTAAATATTTGTTTAGCGTCTTTGAATTAATGTCAAACTTTCTATCAGCAAATTCTTTTGCGTAAATAGCATAAGCAACATCCTTGTCGTTTATATTTTCCTTTATTGGAATATTATTTATGGTTAAGGCGACTTTATGCTTATAGCAACAATTTACACCAGGGAGGTTATGACTTCGTTTAGTATAGCCATCTTCTTGTTCGCATATCGGACATTTCTTTATTCCCTCAAAGCGATAATTTAAAACTCCTAAACCAACTATATTAAATGGGCCTGATAGATTTTTCATTTGCCTATATGGTGGTAAGAAAGGCGCTACAAAAGAATAAGATGTATGATCTAAAAAGAATTCGCTATAGTTTTCAATTCCTATCAGTTCATACAATTTGAGTTGTGGATACGAATCATGGAAACATTTAATTCTTCTCCGTCCTAGTCCTAGCGACATAAAAAAGTCATCAAAATTTTCAAAACCATTTGCAACATAAAATCTCTCAACAACTGATGAGATATGTTCATCTGGTAGAGGCAGTACAGAATTTTGCATACATTTTCCTCACATTCTATTAGTGTTTATCTAATTTGGCATCATATTATCATTAATTTCGAAGAAATAAAAAAGAACACAATTAAGTGTTCTTTAGAATCTGCGAGAAACTTGATTAACTAGCGGGTTGAACCGTCATGTTGGCAAATGTAACTGTGCCAGGACCGCTAAGTGTGCCAATTTTCATTGTGCCGTTTATGAATGTAACATCACCAGTGATTGTTAACGATCCTACTGTAAGAAGTTTTCCATTCAAATCAATCACCGTTCCACCAGAAACGGTAAGAGAGTCTTTTTCAAGATCCTTATATAGCTTTATTGTTCCGTTTTTATTAGATTCAAGAAAACTTTCTAATGTTCCTGTTTGGCCATTTAAGCTACATTCAGGGGTCTCTAGGTTATAAGCGACGGCTAAAGGACTGTTTGCAACGCGATTAGAACTGCTTGCAAATGTAATTGTGTAATTAGACAAGCTTATTACAATACTATTTTCGTCGCTTCTAAAGCCTTCGCTTGTAGCATCATCTACTAAAACTATTTTTCCTTTAGAAGCGTTCGTGATTGCTGATGCTAAGTTGAAATATTGGTTTTTGTCAATCATTGCGACTGTTTTAAATGTCAAACCCGATTCTCCACTTCCGGTGGTAGTATCTTTTGAAGTTTCGCCAGTAGAAGCAGAATTTACCGCTTTTCCAACGGTTAAAGCGTTTGAATAGAACTCTTCTTGAGTGCCATCGTTAATAACCTTAATTTGAACATTAGAATCTTTATCAGCAGGAACACTAACTTCATATTTACCAGCAGATGCACTGGAAATACTTGTTATGGCTTGGTCTTTAACCTCTTTGCCCTTACTAGTGTAGGTTGCATAAGCAGTGAACTTATCAGTAGAGTTGCCGCTTGATACATTAAGCATTAGCTTATCGTTTTCATAAGCTAGTCTAGCGGAATTTGTGCCGCTATCAACGGAATTAAATTTGGCAGTTGTTTTAGAACTAAAACTATCAACTATGCCATTGATTTGAGTGTGAACTAAATTTCCAATCGGTGTACACATTGCAATTAGCAAGATGACAACGATGGCGGCTAAGATCACAAAGCCGTATTCTTCGAAAAAACTCTTCATCTTTTTACCTCCTGATTTGTGAATTTTCTAACGAAATTCTAACAGAGAGAGATGTTTTATTCCTAAAGGCAAATTACAACAAAAAAAATATCAGCATTATGGCGATAAAAAAAGAATGCTACTAAGCATTCTCTGAAAGACTATAAATAAACAACTATTTTTTTATTAGCCTTTTTTCTGATATGAGGTAAAGGTTACTTTAGCGGTAGAATAACCAGAAAATTTGTTGTGACATACAGTGAACCTATAGGCGGTAATTTCTTTGTCTTTATAGGAACTTGAAGTATCAAAGCTTCCACTTGTTGTAGCATATTCTGAAGCGCCGTGATATCCCATGCTTACAGATGCTATTTCTTTTTCACTACCATCTGAAAAGCGAACTTCTACTTTCGCTGATGAAGCTGAAGTGTCTTTTGTCTCTAGCCATAAATTACCTTTTGCGTTTCTAATTGTACTTATTGATATCCAACCAGTGCCAGAACAAGAATTTTCATTCCATCCTCCATCGGATTTTTTTTGCTCTTTTGATATTTCGCTTGTTGAATTTGATCAATCCTGTTCCCATACCGCCGTATAAACATAAGATGTGGCGTTATCATCTAGTCTTATACTAATGTTTTTTTGGATATTGCCACTTGAATTCTTCCAACCTTTGAATTTATACCCTGATTTAGTTGGCTGAAAACGTGTATAGATATTTGTGCCATTATAATAAACCATATAATTGCTTGGAACGCCATTTAAAATTAAATATATGTTATCAGTCGTTTCCAGTTTTCCAACACAAGTGGGCGCATTTTCATAAGGGTTTCTCCATGAAAATCTTTTAATTGTAGTTGTCTTATAAGTCTCGTTGGCATTTATCGTGTCGGTTGATTGAACCTTATTATTATTTGAATCTACAACACAAGTAAACGAGCTTTTATAAAAATAATAATTTGTTGCTGAAACAGTATTAAATAGACAGAAACAAAATATCATTAGAAATATACTTTTATAGACAAATTTTTTCATTGCTTTTTCCTCTAAAAAACCATACGCAAAAAAAACCGCTTTTTATTCCTATAGGCAATTTGCATCTAATTACTTGTGACGTGACAACGAAACACTAAAGAAACTTAATCAATAGCAGAAGAATAATATTATTTCTTTTGTTTATGAGCTTTGTAAGCTTAAA
>CAVGYR010000112.1:2355-5639 GCA_963633325.1 uncultured Treponema sp. | reverse complement strand
GTTTATATTGAGGGTGTTCTTTAATATATGATGTAATGCATTCGATTAGATCTTCACGAGTTGAATAATTTTGCGAACTAGATCCTATTAACTTATTTATAATTACTAATAATTCATAATTTAATTCTCTATTTTTACCTGTAAAAACATTGAAAAAATTTTGATTTAGGTCTTCAAAGAAATTATCCATAATTACTCCTTTGTATACTATTATATTAACATTTAGTAAACAATTTTACTAAATGTTTTAAAAAAAACTAAGAATTTCTTCTTAGTTTCTAGTCAACACGAATAGGAAGTATAACTTCAGATAAGCCTTTATTCTTATCTGACTTAATAATTACAGGGCGAAGAGAACCTGAGAAATTAAGAGATACTTCAAAATCATCTACGGCTTTAAGTGCATCTAGCAAATATCTGCTTGAAAAAGAAATAGTGATTGGTTCATCGCTTAAAATTTGTGTTGGTGTTATTTCTTCTTTAGCTGTTCCTACTAAAGAATTTGATGTCGATATTTCTACATTCTTATTATCTAATAAAGTTAATTTGATAATTGAATAATTAAGTTCTTTATCAGTAACTTTATCACTAGGGCTCATAAGAGAAACACGCTCTACAACTTTAATTAATGATTCTTTATCGAAATAGATTGATTGAGGGAAGTGATCTGTAAATATTTTACTTGTATTAGGATATTCCCCGTCAAGTAATCTTGTTTGGAATAAGACATTATTAAATTTGAATAATAATTTATTGCTTGAAAAATATAAAGAAATATTAATATCTTCACTATCTAAGGCTTTGTTTAATTCATCTAATGATTTAGAAGGAATTGTTACATTAAAATTAGAGAATGAATCTTCTAATTCAATCTTATTTTGACTTAATCTAAATGAGTCAGTTGCAGTTGCAGTAAGAGTTGTATCATTTAAATTAAAGTTAACACCAGTAATGATAGGGTTTACTTCAACATTTGATGTCGCAAATACTGTTGTCTTAATTATTTTTCTTAAAGTTGAACTCTTTATATCAAGAGGATTTTCAAGTGGTACAAAATCAATCATAGGATAATCTAAGAAATTCATAAGTCTTAAATTATATTCTCCTCTACCAGCTCTAAGTAATAGAGTTTGATTTTCGATAGTTTCAAAATATAAAGAATCAGAATCAAGTTTTCTAATAATATCTAATAATTGTTTACCTGAAACAAGGGCTTTGCCTTTTTCGTGAATCATAAGTGAATCATCTGTTATTAAAGTTTCAATTGATATATCAACGTTTGAACTTGTTAAATAGATATCACTATCAGTAGCTTCAATCAAAACTCCTGTTAAAATAGGCATTGGAGTTTTTGAAGGTAGTCCGTGTGAAATCATATTCAAGTTATCTAAAAGTACATTTCTGCTAATTTCAAAATTCATAATTTTCTCCTTAAGTTTTATTATTTAAATATAATAGTAATAATAGCGAGTGTGGGATTGTGGGAAAAGTAAAATTTTCCTTTACCTAACGCATTTTTATTATACCATAAACACACAATTTAATAAACATTTATATTGTGGATTCCACATATTAACCTAATTTTTTACAAATTGTATCAACGGCTAATTTAAGTTCATTATCGGTTTTTAATTGTAGTGAAATCTTTTCACAAGCACTTAGAACACTTGAGTGATCTTTACCACCTAATAAATATCCTATTTTTTTGTAAGGTAAATCATATTTTGTACGTAATATGTACATACATATATGACGAGGATTAGTAAATTTAGCACTTTTCTTTGTCGAAATAAGATCAGTCATTTCAATTTGATAGAAATCACAAACAATACTCTTTAGTGCCTCAAAGTCTTGATCAGCTCCACTTGAACTTTTGTTCTTTAAAAGGGCTTCTAAGGCTTTATTTGCTAGATTTAGGGTTACATTTTGATCAAATGTAACTGCATAACTTAAAACACGTCTAAGAGCTCCTTCTAGTTCACGGACATTATCAGTAAAGTTTTTCGCAATATATTCGATAACCTCATCTGGTACCACTTGTTCACTTGTTTCTACAAGTTTGCGCTTTAAAATTTGTTTTCGAAGTTCTAAATCAGGCTTTTCAATATCTACTTGAAGTCCCCATGAGAAACGAGATTTAAGTCTATCAACGATATCTTTTAATTGATCACTTGGTCTATCGGAAGCACAAACGATAAGTTTTTCTTTTGTATACATATCATTGAAGATATCAAAGAATTTGTTTTGGCATTTCGGCGCATTACTTAACATTTGTATATCATCTACTAGTAAAACATCTAAATTTGTGTATTTATTATCAAATTCTTCGTAATTATTAGTCCTAGCAGCTTTTGAATATTCATTAATAAATGTTTGTGTTTCGATATATAAAACACGTTTATTAATATCATTATCTAATATATAGTTACCAATAGCCTGCATTATATGCGTTTTACCAAGACCTACACCACCGAAGATATACAAAGGGTTTGCAAGCATTGTACCTTGTTGGGCACAAGTTAAACTAGTTCTGTAAGCTAGTTTATTACTAGGACCAGCTACAAATGTTTCAAATGTATATTCTGGTTTTAAATTTGATTGTTTGATATTAGGTGTTTCTTTTTTTTCTTCTTTAGTTGTAACCTCATCACTTGTTACAAACTTAAATTTTAGTGTCTCATCAGTTAAGGTTTGTAATATTTCATTTAAACCGATTGAAAACATTTTATTCATTTTTGTTTTAATTAATAAGCTAGGACACAAGATATATATTGTACCATTAAGAAATTTAACAACGCTTTTTGCTTGTTCAACTGTATCTTTATAGGTATCTTCAGCCATTGACTCGCGTATTTGTTCCTTAGCTTTGTCATATAATTTTTGATATTTAGAGTAATCCATATGTTCTCCTAAAAAGTCAATTTTTTTTAATCTTTATTGAGCAATTTTGATTATATCACGAATCCCACAAATGAAAATAAAAAGTTATCCACATAAAATGTGGGATTCTCATGTATGAATTTTGATTTTTCTTTACAAAAAGTGGAAAAATAACATAAATTATGTTTTAGGTAAAGCGTTTTTAGAGTTTCCCACAATCCCACAGTGTGTCTAACTATGTTGAAAGTTATCCACATTTTTATGTGTATAAAACCACAAAAAATCCCACATTTTTCTAAAATATGTGGATAACTTTTGTTAAATATCTACACTTTTGAAAAGTTTTTTAAAAATTTATTTTAAATAGTTGTAAAAATTAATTTGAATTTTATTTAATTATAGTT
>CAVGYR010000112.1:0-2345 GCA_963633325.1 uncultured Treponema sp. | reverse complement strand
GTATACAATATTAATTGTAATATGATAAAAAAATTAAAAAATCTACATTTGTTGTTTTGGAGGTAATCATGAAAATTATTGGAAGAATCGACGAAATAAACGAAATAAAGTTGTGTTTAAAATCTTCTAAACCTGAGTTTGTCGTTGTATATGGTCGCAGAAGAATTGGAAAGACTTTTTTGATTAGAAATTTCTTTGATCAAAAATTTTCATTTTATGCAAGTGGTGTAAACAATAGTTCTAACAAGATTCAATTAAAAAATTTTAATAATGCATTAAATGAATATGGCATTAGTAATAAAGAAATAATTAAGGATTGGTTTAGTGCGTTCAATTTACTTAAAGAATTACTTGAAAAAGAAGACATTTATCGAGATCCAGTTTATAAAAAACGTATTATTTTTCTAGATGAATTGCCTTGGATGGACGCGAAAAGAAGTGATTTTAAAGCAGCTTTGGATTTATTTTGGAATACTTATGCAAGTGCTAAAGAGGATATTATACTAATTGTTTGTGGTTCTGCCACTTCATGGATTATGAAAAATATGGTGAAAGATCAAGGAGGATTCTATAATAGAATAACTCGTAAAATTCATCTTCTACCATTCACTCTAAAGGAATGTTTAGAATATTCTAAATATTTAAATCTAAATTATAATCATAAACAAATTATTGATTGTTATATGGTTTTTGGCGGAGTCCCTTATTATTACGAACTGCTAAATAATGAACTTAGTTTTGCCCAAAATATTGATAACTTATGTTTTAAAGAAAATGGACAATTACATGATGAATATGAGTCTTTATTTAAATCACTATTTTCTTCTAAAGGAAAACATAGAGATATTATAGAAGCCTTAATGAAAAAAAGTTGCGGTATGCAAAGAAGTGAACTTTCAAGTCAAAAAAATATTGGAGACGGTAAAGCTCTTACTGAAGCTTTAGAAGAATTATCAGAGTGTGGATTTATACGTGCATATGATAATTATAAAACTAGTAAAAATGGTAAATTTTATCAAGTTATTGATCCGTTTGTCTTATTTGCTAAAACATTTCTTTTTAATTCTACATTCAATTCATGGCTTTCTTTTATTAACACACCGAAATTTTATTCTTGGTCAGGTTATGCATTTGAAATTGTTTGTTTAAATAATATTGGATCTATAAAAAAAGCTTTAGGAATAAGTGGAGTTGTTACAAAAGAATATTCGTGGAGAAGTAAAGAGTCTGACCCTCAAGCACAAATTGATCTTTTAATTCAGAGAAAAGACATGGTAATTAATGTTTGTGAAATTAAATATTCTATCGGAGAATATGTAATTACAAATAAATATGAAGAAAATTTAAGAAATAAAATAAATGCGTTTATAAACGAAATGAAACCACGTGAACAGTTAGTTTTGACTTTAATCTCATTCAACGGATTAAAGAAAAATTCTTATTCAAATATAATATTAAAAGAAATAAATGGTGAACAATTATTTGAATGAGTAATATAATAAGAAAACTTTAATGTTCTACACTATAGAAAATGGCCATTTTAGCCATAAAATTTAAATAAAGATAATGAAGATACTATCTTTCTGTTTTAAAGACCAAAAATAGTATCTTTTTTTTATTTTTTTATTGAAAAATAATGTAAGCTGTGACAAAATATATAGTGTAGTATTACACTATAGAAAGAGGCACAAATTATGGCTATACCTAAAGAAATATTAGAAATAGAAAGACCTTCAAGTACTGTTGTCAGAAAAACTGGAAATGTCTATTATGTTATAAAAAGAACGTCAGTTTATAAGAATGGTAAAAGTATTCCTAAAGACTTAGGTACTGTTGGTAAAATCATTAATGGTGTTTATGTTCCACTAGAGAAAAAGAGTGACCCTAAACGAATTGCACATGACGAAATCACAATTAAAGATTATGGTGAAATAGCTTTATGTAATTTATTTAGTGAAGAAATTCTAAAAGAATTATCAGTTATTTATGATGATAAAACATCAAAGACCATATACACAATAGCCTTACTTCGTGCTGCTTATGGAAATATAACCGACAGAGATTTAAAGTTTCAATATGATACTTCTTTTGTGTCAGAATTATTTCCAGGTATAGCATTATCAGAAGCCTCAGTCTGTAAGTTCTTAGAAACTATAGGAATGGCTTATACAAGAATAATTGACTTTATGAAAAATAGAGTTTCAAAATTAAGTGATAATTCTAGTTGTGTATTAGATGGAACACTAAAAGATAATAATAGTGAAACTAATTCATTTAGTGAATTTTCGCTTAAAGGACGTACAAAAGGAAGTAAGGATTTATCATTATTATATCTTTATGATTTA
>CAVGYR010000111.1:0-5875 GCA_963633325.1 uncultured Treponema sp. | reverse complement strand
CTACTAAATGACCTAATTCTTCATATTTTTTTAAACAAGTCTTAGAATATTCACTAACAGTGCCATCACTTTTTAAAAGTGTATTATCTAAATCTAAAACAATTAACTTCATAAACAAACTCCTTTTGTGTATTATATCAAATATATATAAAAAACTCTATATCTAATAAAAAAAGTTTTTAAAATTAAGCCCTTATAAACTTTAATAAATGCATAAAATAAGGTATAATATTTCCACTAGGAGTCTATATTATGATTTTAGCTTTTGAATTTAATTTTTCAATTTTAATAAGCTTCTTAATCGGTGTAGGAATTGGTTTAACAATAGCAGTCTTTATCTATTTAATATTAGTTTTAACGACGATGAAACAAAAGAAATTTATTGTTAAAACTAAGGTAAATGATGTATCAGAAACTGATATTTTAAAATTAATAGAAGACGCAAAAATCCAATTTAAAGACGAAAAATTAAGAGGGGATACAAATTGTTTTGCATATGCATATGACATATCTAAAAATTTAGTTATATCGATTGCAAAAAAGTTTTATCCTAAATCAAAACACCCGCTACTTGAAATAAGTGTTGACGAACTATTAATGTTAGGTACATATATTTCAAAAAGAATGGATGAAATCTTAGATCATAGAGGTCTTAGATTACTTAGAAAAGTAAAAGTTAGTTATGTGGCTGGCTTATACGATGTAAAAGAAGATATTTCTAATAACGAAGTTATAAAAACTACAAAGAAATATAAGATAAATGAAGCGTGGAATGCGGCTAAAAAAGTAATTAATGTAGTTAATCCTGTGTGGTGGGTTCGAAAATTTGTAATTAATAAAGGAATGGACATAATTTCTAAAAAATTATGTATTGTATTAATTTCGGTTGTCGGTGAAGAAACTTATAAAATATATTCAAAATCAATTTATGAAACTGAATGTTCAATTGATACTAATGTTGATTTACTTGTTAGTGATTTAGAAGATGAAGTAGAAAGACAAAAAGATGAATTAATTGAAGAAGAAAATGAAAACAATGATAATAATATAATAGAAAATAATCAATTATTATTAGAAAGTAAAGAGACACCAACAAAGAAATTTAGTTTAAAAAATCCATTTAAAAATATAAAAAATATTTTCAAAAAAAATAAAAAGGAGTAAAGTGTATGGCTAAGAAAGATAAGAAACAAGAAAAGACTGAAGAAATATTTGTTATACCTCAAATAACTAGTCCTTTTAAAGGCTTAAAACAAACTAAAGAAAAATTTAAACCTTCACCAATGGCTTCTCCTATTTTAGGTACAGGTTTGTCTGATAAAGTTACATATGACGATGATTCAGATTCGATAGGTGACTACAATTTAAAATATGATGCATATCGTAGAAATGATAAAAAGAAGATAAGTAACGAAGAACTAGAGAAGAGATTTGGTACAATTTACCCTGGCTTTGAAGACGCAGGAGAAGATTTTATTAAAGACCACTTTGACAAAGATGTAAAACTTAATAAAAAGAATTTAAATGGTAATGATGTAAAGATTGAAAAACCATTCTTTGGAATCGGTGAAGATTCAGGCAAAAAGAAAAATGATGAAATCAAAGATTCTATAAATAGTGTTAAAAATGTAGATCTTGAAGAGAAAAAAGAAAGTGCATTCAACTTTGATGATTTTGAGCCAGTTTTAAATACTGAGGCTGAAGAATATCAAAAAGAAGAACAACCTATAAACGAATTTAGAGAAAATAGAAGTGTTCAAGGTAGTACAGTTATTATTCGTAAACCACGTAATCAATATAATGAACCAATAAATAAAGAAATTAAAGTTAAAGAGTATAAAACTGAAGAAAATAACACTAGATATCAACAAAATACTTTTGTTGAGCGTGAACCTCAAAATGAAATTAAACAAGAAACACCTCAAAATAGTTTCTCAAATAGTTTTAATGAAAACAATTTTGCAAATCAATTTAATAATGCAGAAACTAATTTAAATAATATAAATGAAGAAATTGAAGACGATATAACTTATGAAGAACCACAAGAATTAGTAATAAGAGAGATTATTAATCCTTATAAAGATTATAAATTACCTCCTATTTCATTATTTGCTAAATCGAAAGAAGATAATACTCAAAATTATGATGAACTAGAAGAAAATAAAGAGATTATTAATACTACTTTAGCTTCATTTGATATTAATGGTGAAGTAGAACATTATGTTGTAGGTCCTACATTCACTAGATTTGAAATCACACTTGAAATTGGTACTAATGTAAAAAAGATTGCCGGTATTCAAGATACACTTCAAATGAATTTAGGCGTAAAGAGTATTCGTATTCAAGCCCCTATTCCTGGCAAAAAGTCTGTTGGTATTGAAGTTCCTAACAAAGTTCGTACTTCAGTTGCATTTGGGGACACATTAAGTGAAGAATTTATTAATGATGGTAAAATCTTAAATGTAGCTATGGGTAAAGATATCGATGGTAATATCATTTATACTAACATTGCCAAATGGCCACATGGATTAATTGCTGGTTCTACAGGTAGTGGTAAATCTGTAAGTATTAATACAATCATTGTTTCTATCTTACTTAAGGCTAAACCTGATGAAGTTAAATTTATCATGATTGACCCTAAACAAGTTGAACTCTCTATTTACAATGATATCCCTCATTTAATTACACCTGTTATTAGTGACCCTAAGATGTCTAGTAAAGCTCTTGAATGGGCAGTAAACGAAATGGAAAGAAGATTTACATTATTTACACGTGTTAAAGCTCGTGATATTACATCATATAATGAGCGTGTGAGTGAAGACCCAACATTACAAAAAATTCCATATATTGTTATAATAATCGACGAAATGGCTGATTTAATGATTCAATGTGGTCAAGAAGTTGAAACTTATATTCAACGTATTGCCCAAAAAGCTCGTGCGGCTGGTATTCATTTATTATGTGCTACACAACGTCCTACAGTTAATGTAATTAGTGGTACAATTAAGAGTAATATTCAAGCACGTATTGCATTTAAAGTTAATAGTGCTATCGATTCAACTACTATCTTAGATGAAGGCGGAGCTGAAGATTTATTAGGTCGAGGAGATATGTTATTAAAAGAAGTAGATACGGCTTCTCGTGTACAAGGTTCGTTTATTACTGACGAAGAGATTGATGCTTGTGTAAACTTTATCCATGATGAAGCCGAACCCCATTATTTGTTAAGTCACGAAGATTTAGCAGATGTCGGCGAAACAAATGGATATGGTCCTCAAGCTAATGTAGAAGAAGAATCTCCTACATTATTATACGAAATTTCTAAATGGTGTTGTGAAAACCAAGCTTGTTCAGTTAATGTAATTCAAAGATCATTCCATATATCGTTTAATAGAGCTCAAGCTATAATTTCGACATTACAAAAATTAGGTGTAGTTTCTGAAAGAAACGGCAACAAACGTGATATTTTATTAAATTTAAGTCAAATAAATGATTTATTTGAAAGAAATGAATAGGTAAAACATGTCTAAGAAGAAAAATTTAGCACTTAAACAAATGTGCTATGATCATACTGACAGAGCTAATAAAGTCTGTGGTAAGATGGTTTTTATTAAATCCTTAATCACCTTAACACTTATTTTTGTCTTATTATTTGTTTGTTTAGGTTATAAAGATAAGATTACAAAATTATCAATTATTAGTATTAATTCGTTTTTTAACGTAGGTTTAATATTTATTGTAATTTCTTTAATTTCATTTATTTTGGGTTTATTATTATTCTTGAAAAAGAATTTTATATCATCCGTTGGTGGTTACTACATTTATTATTTTCATGATATTATTAATTTCATTATGGCTGTAGTATATCTTGTTTTCTTCATCTTATCATTTTTGTTAACACCTACTACAGTTTCCGGAAATTCAATGAATAATACATTATATGATAATGATATGTTACTCGTGTGGCATTTGAATTATAAAGTTAAAAGAGATGACGTTGTAATTGTTGATATAACAAACACAAATTACCCAGTTTTAATGGATGAACAATTCTATATCAAACGTGTAGTCGCAACTTCAGGTGACGCAATACATTTTGAGTCTAGCGAAAACAATATGTTAATCGGAAAACTTTATGTAAATGATGAACTTGTAGAAAATAATTTAAAATATACCGAATTTATTACTCTTTGTTCGACTTATAATGCAAGAACATCTACACAATATAATTATTCTATGTATGATGCCTATGTGCCAGATGGTTATTCTTTAGTACTTGGCGACAATAGAAATAATTCAAATGATTCACGTTATATAGGCGCCGTATCAAATAGTGATATATTAGGAAAGGCAGTTTTTAGATATTTCTCTAAAAGTGCATCTATTGGTATAATTAAAAAGAATATAAAATAAAGGAGGACACATATGGCACAATTTCAATGGTACCCAGGACACATGGCTAAAGCTAGTCGTGAATTAAAAGAAGTATTACCGCTTGTAGATATCGTTTTAGAGCTTAGAGACGCACGTATTCCGTTAAGCTCTAAAAACCCACAAATTGATGAAATTATAGGTTCTAAACATCGTTTAATTTTATTAAATAAATCATCTTTAGCTGATAAAAATGAAACAAGAAATTGGATTAAATCTCTTGAAAAAGAGAACACGTATGCCCTAGATATTGATTCAATTAACGGATACAATATGGATAAAATTTATTCAACTGTATTAAAAATATTAGCTGATAAGCTTCAAAAATTAGCTGAAAAAGGTCTTACAAATAAAACTATTAGAGCCGCAGTTGTAGGTATTCCAAACGTCGGGAAATCGACATTTATTAATAAATTAACTGGTAAAAAAGTTACAATTACAGGTGATAAGCCTGGCGTTACTAAACATTTAAACTGGTTCAATGTTAATCCTAATTTCCAAATTTTAGATACTCCAGGAATCTTATGGCCTAAGTTTGAAAGTGAAGAAGTAGGTATTAAATTATCACTTTGTCAAGGAATTAAAGATGAAATTATTGATACATATAAAGTTTGTGATTGGGCCCTTATGTATATGAAAAATAATTATAGTAATCTTTTAATAAATCGTTATTCTTTAACTGATTTAGATTCATACTTAGATGGATATCAAATGATGGAAGATATCGCAAGAAAACGTGGCTTTATTCAAAAAGGGGCTAGAATTGATTTTGAACGTACTGTTACTTATGTTTTAAATGATATAAGAAGTACAAAGATAGGAATGATGACTTTTGAAAAGTGTGAAATGTGAAAACATGTACGAATATGAAGATAAACTTTATGATTTAGGTTATAAAAATGTATGTGGTGTAGACGAAGCCGGACGTGGCCCTTTAGCTGGGCCGGTTGTTGTCGCCGCATGTATTTTACCTTCTAATCTTCATATAAAAGATATTAATGATAGTAAACAACTATCTGAAAAAAAGCGTGAAGAACTTTATAAAATCATAGTTGAAAAGGCTGTTTGTTATAATATTGTATTTAAAGATGAGAAAATTATTGATGAAATCAATATTTATGAAGCGACTAAACAAGGTATGATTGAGGCTATCAACGGCTTAAAAGTTAAAGCCGATCACGCCCTTATAGATGCGATGCCTTTAAACGAATTAGAGTTAGAACACACTTCGATAATACACGGGGACGCCTTAAGTGCATCGATAGCCGCCGCTAGTATACTTGCAAAAGTTACAAGGGATCATTATATGGAAAAAATGGACCATAAATATCCTAATTATGGCTTTAAAAAACATAAAGGTTATTGCACTAAAGCGCACGTAAAAGCGCTTGAAACATATGGCCCTTGTGAAATACACAGGAAAACATTTTCACCTGTTTCAAAA
>CAVGYR010000110.1:0-5920 GCA_963633325.1 uncultured Treponema sp. | reverse complement strand
TGTGTCATTATAAACGAATACAAATACTTCTTTATATTCATTTTCTTTAGTTTCATCTAATAAATCTTCGATTTCATTATAATTGATCTTATATTGTGTTTCGTCTCCTGCAAAACGCTTAGTTAATGTAGCTGTATTTGCAAGTATGTACCAAACAAAAAGACCAACGATAATACCTATAACTAATACACCAAGTAAACTTGATAAAATTATCCAGAATTTTTTAGTGTGTGGTTTTCTTACTTTTTTAATTGAACGTGCCATTTAAAAATCAACTCCTAAAAATGTTGTCTATATAATTATAGTTTAAAATATTTTATTTTACAATAATCATAAAATTATAAAATTTAATTATTCTTTAATTCTTCTTCAATTTTTTGGGCCATTTCTTTAATCTTGATGAACTTATGATTAAGGCCAGACTTTGTCATTTTAATATCATAATCAGTCTCTAATATTTCTAGAAGTTCCTTGAAACTAGAATCTTTGTGCTCTAGGCGTACTTTCATCACAAGCAATATAGAGGGATCAATTGTAGAAAGATCACGCACATTATATTGAATAGTATTAATGTATTCCACTTGTTTTCTTGCGGCCGACAAAGTCTTCATCTCGTTTGCGATTTCCGCATTCATTTGTCTTGTAATGCTTGCCTTATATTCACGCTTAATTACATATTCATCTAGAATAAAAGCTTGTTGTTTAGCGCCTATGATACGTAAAAAGTCACCGATTGTTCCTACATCTTTAATGTATACAACAAAATTATTTCTTCTTTTTGCAATTTTTGCGTTCAATTCAAATTCGTTCATTACCTTTTGAATAAATAAGGCGTCTAAATCATTAGAAACGTTTATCTCTGTGTGATAATCCCCGTTTTTAGGGTCGTTAATTGATCCCTTAGACAGGAAAGCTGCACGAAGATAACTTTGTTTTGTTTCCTCGCTTGAAAGTATTTCATCCTTGTTTATGCTATCTCCTAAAAGATTAAAATCACTAATGATTAAACTAGGATCACTATCTATAACAACTTGATAATACACACCTTGATTAAGTTTTTTTATTTGGTGAGTATAAAGAGATGTTTGAACATTATATTCTTTTTTAACAAACTCTAAATATCTTCTTGCGATCATCGCATTTTGAGTTTCAAAAGAGATACTAAATTTGTTGTTATTTAAAATAATTTCACTAGATAAGCGTAAAAAAGCTTCAAGTTCAGCTCTAATTAAATTTGAATTTGTAATTTGAATATGTGCTAATTCATTTTTACAATCAACTGAAAAAGACATATTAAACTCCTACAACTTCAAGTAGTGATTCTAAATCATTAATGTAATAATTTGGTTCACTAGCCTCTAAGTCTTTAAGTTTTAAAGAATATAAAACGCCTACAGTTTTGCATGATTTATCAATATTCTTCTCTTTGAAGAATTTATCCGCATTTTTCCCTGCGTATATGTCTGATGCATTATCTCCCACGTATAATGCATTTTTAGAAAATTCAAAATGATTCATTACACGTAAAATACCTTCAGGATTTGGCTTAGGAATGACTTCGCCCTCACCGATGATATAATCAACATAGCGTAGTAGGCCATTATAAGATAAGCCATACTCTACCATATCTTTCACTTTACTTGATACAACAGCCACAATAAAGCCCTTATCATGTAATGTTTTAAGTAATGTTTTAGCTCCTGGGAATGCACGAACATAATCATTATGATGTTCTTTATTCCAATCTCTATACACATCTATCATTTCATTAATTAGGGCTTCGTCAGATGTATATTTAGAAAATGAATCATATAACGTTGGCCCGAAGAAAGAATCAAGTTCTTCTTGAGTCAATTCGTGATCTGGGAAATATTTTTGAAATACATATGTAAATGTATGGTCAATGAGCGATTTAGTATCTAGTAATGTACCATCTAAATCGAAAATTACTGTATCTATTTTTTCTTTTTTCATTTGTTCTTTTATTTCGTGATAATAAACGCGTCCATTTAAAGCCTTTATTTTACGCTTTAAAATTAAATAAGTAAAACCAAGTATTATACCAAGTACTGACATTAAAATAGAAACTGAAACATTTCCTACCATTAAAGGTTCATCAACGCCACTTTGCATTCTTAAGCTTTCAGTAAATATTCTGACTATACCGTACCAAATTAAATAAAAACCTATAAAGTCTCCTGAATATACTTTTTTTGACTTATTTCTAAGTTTTAATATAATTACTAATCCTATTAAGTTTAAACAAGATTCGTATAAAAATACTGGGTGACGATATGCATTATTTATATACATGTTATCAGTTATAAAATGAGGAACTAAATATAAAAATAAATCCTCATTATTTACAATAGGTCCGTATAATTCTCTATTAAAGAAGTTTCCATAACGGCCAAATATTTGTCCGATTAAAAATCCTGGCGCAACAATATCTAAGACCTTATAAATTGAAACTTTATTAACATGGCAATATATAAATATACTAATTAAAGCAGCTATTACCCCGCCTTGAATAGCTAAGCCTTGAAGCCCTACAAACTTACCATTTTGAAATCCGAAGACTTCGCCAATCGAGTCAAAACTGCTTAGGTTAAACAATACATACCAAAGTCTAGCACCTATGATAGAAATAGGTACAATTATTAAGACTCCGTATCCGATAAAATTAGATTTTAAACCTAATTTTCGTCCTTCTTTAACGCCTAGTACGTAGGCTAAAACAATCCCTATTAATATACATATAGCATACATTCTAATGTTTGTATTACCTAAAGTTTCACTATATGCATGAACACTATTAAACACTACTCTTCCTCCATCTCTTTTCCGCTTTCTGCTAATTTATTGATGTTATTAGTAAACTCTAAAGCACTGTTAATTCCAAATACTTTTAATTTCTCATTTAAAGCTGCACTTTCTACAAGAAGCGCTAAGTTTCTACCAGGAAGCACTGGTACAACCACTTTATGGACATCAGTATTGAAAATTCTAATTGTTTCATTTTCAATACCAAGTCTATCGTAATATTTTCCTTCTTCCCAATTCTCTAGCTCAACGACAAGTCTAATCTTTTTGCTCTCTCTGAAAGCTCCGGCACCAAACAAATGCACTACGTCTACAATACCAATACCACGTAATTCGATATAATGTTGTAATACACGAGGTGCTCTACCGATTAAGTTTCCTGGTTCTTTCTCAAACACATCTACTCTATCATCACTTATTAATTGATGTCCTCTCTTGATAAGTTCCATGGCAGTTTCACTCTTACCAATTCCAGACTTACCCATAATAAGTGTACCCATACCATTAATATCCATTAATACACCATGTATTGTTTGTATAGGCGCAAGTTTTTCTTGTAAATAATTATAAAGATTACTTGAAATAGCTGTTGTACGTAATTCACTCTTTAAAATAGGTACATTATATTTATTACCTAGTTCAATTAAAAAATCAGGTACTTCAACATTCAAAGAACAAATCAAGCAAGGAGGATTCATTTCAAATATTTTTGATATACGAGCTACAGAGTCTTCGCGTGATACTGTCTTTAAGAAAGATGATTCCTTAGAACCCATTAACATAATTCTTTTTGGCTCAAAGAAATCAAAGAATCCTGCTAATTCTAGACCAGGGCGCGTTACGTTTGCGTCTACGATTTTTCTTGTTAAACCATTTTCTCCGGCAACAACCTTAAGATTAATATCATTTACTAATTTTTTTACATTCATAATAACACCTACCTAAATATATTTAAAATCTTATGTTTCATTATATAATAATCAAATATTAGTTTGATTGTTTCACCAAGTAAATAATAAAGTGTAAATAATCCTACGCTATTAAAAGTTACAAAATTTGTGATTTTCAAATAAGAACTTGTAATAAAGAGACTTATAAATAAAAACGCGATGTATATATAACATTTTTTGTTTTTACTAAACACTTTAATATATTCTCTACAAAGCCCTTGATACAAGCTAAGAGAGGAAATAAAGTAAAATACATTTATCTTTTTTGTAACATTTATATAATTAAAGAATAATCCAAACAACAAGAAATAGATTAATCCATAGAAAATTGTACTAGATAATATTCTTAACACTTTATTTAATACAAGTTTAAAGCCTTTGTCTCTCTTTAAATTAAAAGTTTTAACTAGTTTTCTCATCTTTTTTTGTTCTTCTTTAGGTAAGTTTTTAGTTAATTCTTCTAATAAATCAGACATATCATCAGTGTTTGAATTTAAATCTATTTCATATGTTTTATTTTCAAGATTTTCTTTTTCTTTATCATCTTTTTCATCTATTTTTTTATTTTCTTTTTCATCCATAAAAACACCGATTAAATTATACCACATAAGTTTTAAAAAAGGCCACAATTATGGCCTTCTAGGTTATAAAACTTATTAAATGGAATTATTTTTATTTAAAACAAAAGTGAGATCCTTTAATATTGTAAAAAATAAATTTAGACTCCTTTATAGAAAACTTAGGGTATCTTTTTAGAAACATTTACCTCTTCCTGATATATTTTGTATATCTGCCTTCTCCGATTTTTTCGATTTTATTTTCTTTTAAAAGTTTTCCTAAAACAGTCTCTATTGTTGTAACCGATACATCTGGTAAAATATCGCTTATTTCTTTTTTAGAAATAGGAAGTAAACTATTTAAAACAGTAGCTTCAATTCTTGAAGTTTTATTTATCTTTTTACTGTTAACAGTCGCAAATCTCTTATCAAGTTCCTTATAACAATTATAAAGCGTAAAAAGAAAGTTCTCTACAAAGAAAAAATAATCGTTTTGATTCTCATGCCAATTAATTGATGACTTTCTTAAAGCTTCATAATAATATCTTTTATTTTTATTGATTTCTTCTTCAAAAGATATATATTTACCAGCATCAAATCCAGACTTGTATAGAAGTAATAATGTTAAAAGGCGTGACATTCTGCCATTTCCATCAGAAAACGGATGAATATACAAAAAATCAAGAATAACACACGGAATAAGCAAAAGTTGATTAATGTTAGAATTATCTCTTGCATCAATATATGCAAGTATTAACTGCTCCATAGCTTTTGGAGTTTCACTAGCTATTATGGGAGTAAATCGAATACTTCTTGTTCCATCACTTTTTACTTCCATAATTACGTTGTCTTGTTCTTTATATTTACCAGCTACATTTGGTTTAGCAACTTTTAGCATAGTCTCATGTAAAGATAGAATAACTGCTTCACTATAATTTAGATAGGAATATCCATTATGAATCAAGTTAAGTGCATCTCTATAACCCACAATTTCTTCTTCGTTGTGATTCAAAGGGGCACTACTACGATTAACAATCTCATTGATTCTCTCATCAGTTGTCAATATTCCTTCAATAGCATTCGAACATTTGACAGACTGAACAATTGCAATTTTTTCTAGTTCAGTAAAAATAGTATCATATTTTTCTTTCCTAAAATCATTATCTATTTTCATAGAATAAATGCCAGTTAATATATTTAATAATTTCCCAGGTATCTTGTCCTGCTCTAAAAAAGTATAATCAAATTTTCTCATATATAAACCTCAATTGCATATATTTTATATTTTTTTATGCAGTTAATCAATCATAATATGCATAAAAAAAGTAAAAAAATATGCAGTTAAACGATATTATGTGCACAAAGAACAATTCAAATATTCCTTGAATTGACAAAGAAAAACAGTCAATTTTCACAAAACTTAATTCTTTAGTTAAACGAAAATCAACTGTTGAATTCCTTTAATATATTTTTGTCCTATAGAGTGAAACAAGAAACAAAAACAATTATAATATACTATTTGTTTAATAATTAAAGAGACTTGTCAATAGTTTGTGTAAAATATAACACCAATCGTATAGGTAATTTATA
>CAVGYR010000109.1:0-5932 GCA_963633325.1 uncultured Treponema sp. | reverse complement strand
CATCTGTTATAAATTCAAGTGCTGCCGGAGTATTTATTGAAGCCCTTAAACAAGATTGTATTACTAACGTTTTTGGTGCTAAACATGGAATTAAAGGTATATTAAACGAAGAATTCTATGATATTTCAAAGGAAGATATTGAAGAACTTAAATTACTTCGTACTACACCAAGTTCTGATATAGGCTCTGTTAGATATAAACTTAAAGATTTAAGTGAAGATGACACTGATTATAAGAGACTTCTTGAAGTATTTAAAAAATATGATATTAGATATTTCTTCTATAATGGAGGAAATGATTCTATGGATACTTGTAACAAAGTATCAAAATTTTTCAAAGATTCAGGCTATGATTGTATTTGTATGGGAGTTCCTAAAACAATTGATAATGACTTAGCCGTTACAGATCATTGCCCTGGATATGGTAGTGCTGCTAAATATGTAGCTACTACATTAATGGAAATTAAACGTGATGTATATGTATACGAACAACCAATGGTTTGTGTATGTGAAATCATGGGTAGAAATGCCGGATGGTTAACAGCTGCTAGCCAATTAGCTTGTGAAGCAGGATGCGGACCTGATTTAATTTATCTACCTGAAATTGCTTTCGATATTGATAAATTCATGGATCGCGTAGGCGAATTAATGAACAAAAATAAGCACGTTTTAATTGCAGTTAGTGAAGGTATTAAAACTAAAGACGGAAAATATATTCCTGAATTATTTAAAACTTTAGACACTGATTCATTCGGTCACGCTCAATTAGGTGGTACTGCTAGTGTTTTAGCTGATCAAATTCACAATAAATTTAAAGTTAAAGTCCGTGCTATTGAATTCAACTTAATGCAAAGATGTGCTCAACATTTAGCTTCTAAAACAGATATTATTGAAGCTTATAATGCAGGTAAAATGGCTGTTAAATATGCATGCAAAGGCGTAACTGACAAAATGGTTGGTTTTACAAGAACTTATGTCAATGGTAAATACAAATGTAATTATACTTTAATTGATTTAGCTTTAGTCGCAAACGACGAAAAGAAAGTTCCTCTTGATTGGATTAATCCTGATGGTTCTGGTCTAAATCATAAATACGTTGAATATGCAATGCCATTAATTCAAGGAGACATGAAAGCTCCTCTTGAAAATGGTCTTCCTAGATTCGCTAGACTTAATAAAATTTTATATACAAAATAAAAAATACACTCTTAGATTTTTCTAGGAGTGTTTTTAATATAGTTGTTCAATTCATTATTTAATTCTTCGCTAGATAATACTTCTTCTTTATTTTTAAACATTTTTTGGATTGATTTATATTCGTTATAAAAACTAAGTTCATGAAGATATTTTGTATCTATATAATACCTCTTCTTCTTTTTCAAATAATCTTTGTATGATTTAAAATCTTGATATTTTAAAAAATAATAAAAAGTTAATATAGTAAGTTCTTTATTATTGGTTTCACTTATTTTCTCTAATTCAAAAAAATACGTTACTCTATCAAGTTCTTCTTCACTATAATCTTCAGAACACACAAAAACCTTATTCTCATCAATTATATAATTTATATTATTAAGGAAATTTCTAATAGATAAATATGCGTCATCACTTGTTTTAAATGTTAATTTTCTTTTCTCGCGCCATTTAAAATGACTATAATCAAAATGTTCATAAATAACGATACATTTTTCATTTTCTAAAATAGAAAATCGGCTCGTGTGAGATTTATCATAATAATATTTGCTTGTATCCTCATGGAAACCAAGTCGTGTAAAAATAACATCATGTATTCTAGTTTCAAAATAAGCTATATACTTATAATCAATATTTTTGATTATATAGTCATTAATTACTTGATCGAATTCATTATCTATTGTGTTAGTTAATAACTCTTCGATTTCTTTTTTGTTAAAATCAGATGTTCTTGCGTAAAAATGTAATAAATTTTTCTTAAAAGCTGTTTCTAAAAGTGAAGCTAACAAATAGTCAGTTTTTTTATTATCGTCTGCAGTTTCATAATCAAAATTATCAAGAATTTCCATAAAATCATCAAGTTTCTTAACTTTAGTATGTGCTTCTATATCTTCTTTTATTTTATTTTTGTTATCTTTAAAGATTAAAAATATCAAAATAATAGAAGCCCCTAGTATATATATAATAAATATACAAACCTCAATAATATTTATTATCGAATTATCTGAATTTATATATTGAAAAGCTAAACACAAAATAAAAATGCCTAAAAAATAAATCAAAAATTGTAATATTCTTTTGCAATATAAATATTTATTCATACAACCACCGCAAGAAATTTTAACACAAAAGACTTTAAAAAAATAGATACGATTTTCTCGTACCTATTTTGTATTAATTATTACCTTTGCCATTACCACCACTAGGTAGAGCTCCGTTACCATTAGGGCCGCCTCCATTAGGACCAGCTCCTCCACCGTTTCCGTTAGGGCCACCGTTACCACTAGCACCACCTTGTCCATTAGGGCCAAAGTTATTTGCACTAGCTGTAATATTAGATGAAACACTTACACTTGTTGAATTTGAATTTAGAGTAAATGTATATGTTGAGCCACTTGCTATTTTACTAGATGCAAATACAATTTCACCAAATGATTGGTTAAATGTTGTAGTATAAGATTCACTATCTGATGTTATAGTTAAAGTATTACTTGTATTTGAGCCACTTAAGGCAGTAGTTTCAATAACATAATTGTTTCCTGAAGCACTAAAGTTTTGTGTTTCAGTCATTCCACTAGCACCAATTGCTAAAACGAATGCGCCGTTAAATGAGATTGTTGAATCTGCATCGATTGCACTATCAGCACCACTTGTAGGACCTAAGACTAAAACTGTACCTGCATTAAATTCAATTTTACCATTAGAATCTAAGCCGTCACCCTTGCCATTAACAGACACATAGGCACCGTTAAAATTCATAGTTAAATCTGAATAATCACTAGTTGAATAATCGCTCGCCGCATTAATGCCGTCATCGCTTGCGCTTAAATAAGCACTACCTTCTTCAAAATAAATGTGACTAGCTTCGACTGCTTCATAAGAATTAGTAACAGTTAAAACTGTATCGTCGCCTTTCAAGTAGAAATCATGTTCAGGCGCAAACCCTTTGTTACCGGCATTTACAGTTACAGTTGACCCACCTTCAATAGTTGTATCACCGTAATCTACTTTAGAACCCGAATCAGTTGAAGTAATATCTACAACCGCACCATTTGTAATTAACAAATTATAATCTGTAGATTCTACTTCAAGTTCTGTAGTTGTATCACTTTGTAAAGTATACTTTAGAGCACCTACTTTTAAACCTTTAGATGATTGGCTTAGCGCTAAATATTTAGAATAATTTGTTCCTACTACATCTTTTGACATTTTCTTATAGTAGTCACCGCTCTTACTCCACTTGAAATCGTCATCTTCTAAGTCATATTCATCAATATTAGTTGTTGAATAACTTACAAAACTTCCTTTTGTTTTAATTGTTGTACTTCCACCACTAATAGTAAGTGTCGTATTAGCTTGTATACCATCCCCGCAAACAGTAGCTATGTAAGTTGTATCTGTTAAATTTACATAACCTTCGCTTGCATCAAATGTAGGAGCTTCATCTACTTCTTCGTTCTCTACCTCGGCTCTTATGCCATCTTTTCCGGCATATAAAACTGTTACATTTGCACTTGTAATATCAACATCACATGCATTGATACCGTAACTAGCCGCACTTAATTCGATAGTCGAATTAGTAATACTAACGTTTCCACTACATTTGATTGCGCTCTTAGAGCCTGATATAACGACAAGTTTGCCTTTTCCTGTAATATTTAAATTGCCCTTAATATGAATTGCATTTGTGTCGTCATAATTGTTATAAATGTAAGATGTTGTACCTTCAACTAAATTTAAAGTTACAGTAACATTTTTATTTGTATTATATAATGCTTTTCCTGTATCACTATTTTGATAAATTGTTGTACCATTTAAATTTAAAGTGATACTTCCTTTTTTCTCGGTAGCAATATTAACACCATTTGTGTAAGTACCATCAAGGGTAGAATTTGTACTAAAAGTAGCTTCTTCTCCTACTTCAGTTGTAGTTAAAACTGAAGTATCTATTTCATTTAAAGTAACGCTTGGTGTTAAACCTGAAGCTTCTGTTGTATTCATATCTATAGTAGAAGCGCTTGAAGTACTTGAACTTCCCGAACTTGATGTACTAGATGAACTACTTTCAACGCTTGAATTTGAAGGACTAGATGAAGTACTTTCACTATTTGTACATGATGTTAAGCCTAATGCTAAACTTGATAATATTAATAAACTTGATAATTTTGTTTTCTTCATATGTATTTCTCCTTTTTCTGATTTTATTTTATATCAAAAAATTTTATATACAATAGAATAAGAAAATTGGCTATAATTCTTTAGTTTTAGTTCACAAAAACAAATTTATAACCAATTTTCACACAATTTTAACAAAATTTTAATATATTATTTTCTTTTTCTTCCTAAGCCAACACGGTCCATTACTTTATGAATTTTCTTATTAGATAAGTAAGTCGCATAATCTCTACCTTCATCTAACACTTGATCTAAGTATTCGGAATTGATTAATTCATTATATTTATCTTGAATTGGTTTAATCTCATTAACAACAACATTAGCTAAATCTTCTTTGAATGTTGCATAATTAGAATCTTTATATTTTTCAACTAATTCATCAACAGTTAATCCACTAATACAAGAATAGATTGTTAATAAATTAGAAATGCCAGCTTTATTGATAGGATCATAACATATTTTCGCGTCACTATCAGTAACTGCGCCTTTAATTTTATTCTTAACTTGGGCTAAATCATCTAACAAGCAAATATTACTTTTAGGGTTAGGATCACTCTTAGACATCTTCTTACTTGGATCAGTTAGAGAATAAATCTTTTGTCCACCTTTAACAACAAGTGCTTCAGGGAGAGTGAATGTTTCGCCATATTTGTTGTTAAATCTTGTAGCTAAATTACGAGTCATCTCTAAATGTTGAGTTTGATCTTGACCTACAGGAACATATTTTGCGTCATATAATAAAATATCACTAGCCATAAGTGCAGGATATGTAAGTAAACCTAGAGGAATTCCTTCATTAGTTTTTTGACTAACACTCTTACTCTTAAATTGTGTCATACGCTCGAATTCGCCAATATAACCATTGCATTCTAAAATCCATGATAACATAGTGTGACTTGGAACTTCACTTTGGATAAATATATGACATTTCTTAGGGTCAAGTCCACATGCTAAGTAAAGTGCAACTAAACTTTTAATATTTTTGCGTAATTTAGTTTTATCTTGACTTACTGTGATCGCATGTAAATCTGCCACAAAAATTAAAATATCATCATATTTTTCATCATCTTGAATGCGCACAAAATTCTTTAGTGCACCTAAATAATTTCCTAGTGTAATTTGACCACTAGGTTGTATACCTGAAATTACTCTATTCATATTATTTCCTCCATAAAAAAAGAGATATCAATCCTAAAGGACGAATATCTCGTGGTACCACCTTAATTTAAAGTAATTAATTACTTCCTCAACTCTTAACGCGAGTAACGTTAGTAAATACTATTATTTCCTTACTACCCTCAAAGATCCATAAATATTAAATACTTTGAGTCGTTTTCACCAGCCACGACTTCTCTAAACATTTCATTAATATTCTTTTCTTATCATCGGTTTAATGTATTATAAAACATTTAATTAATTTTATCTAGTAGTTTTAAATTGTTAATTGAAATATTTAATTTATTATAGTTGTCTTTATTAAAAGAACCATTAATTATATATAATTTATTTAACATAATATTGTTATGCATTGCATAAGTTTTAGGGAAAATTACAAAAGGCAATTC
>CAVGYR010000108.1:0-5980 GCA_963633325.1 uncultured Treponema sp. | reverse complement strand
TAAATATCTTGAATAATTGATGATATACCTTCGTATGATTTAACTAAATACTGATATTCATCAATAACAATGACTCCTTTTCCCCCATTAAAGAAGCTTATCGCACTTTCAAAAGCCTTTTCCCAAGAAGAATATATGTATTCATCCTTCCTTTGAAAACTTTCACATATTTTATATGAGAATGACTTTAAATTATCATTATTTGAGACTTCTTTAGCCTGAAATAAAATATGTTTTTTATCTTTTATAAATTCATTAATAAGTGAAGTTTTACCAATTCTTCGAGTACCATAAATCGTACAAAATGAATTTTCTTTAAGATATTCTTTTTCTAGTTTACCAAGTTCTTTTTTTCTACCATAAAACATATAATGTCACCTCTTATACTCATAAGTATTATACTTTAGAGTATATATTTTTTCAAGATTTCATATTGATTTTAGAAAACTTATTAAAATTCATATTTTTCCTTACCTAGAACAAAAGTTAGATATGTAGGCATAGTAACTACATCTCTATTTTCTGTAATATTGTAATCGCCAATTTTAATAAGCTTAGTTTTTCCGTAATGTTCTTGGTGTGCCATAACCGTTTTACTTGCTTTTGTATTGCCGGCTTTAGCCTTAACTTCTAACAAAGTAGAAAATTCTTTGTAACTAATTACAAAATCTATTTTAAGACCCGTTTCTTTTGCAAAATAATAAGGAATAATTCCAGATTTTGTAAGAGAATCAAAAACTAAAGCTTCAAAAATAGCTCCCTTACCTTGGCCCAATTCACCTTTATTAATTGCTTGTATTGTATCAATACCATACATTGCTGTTACAATCCCAATATCTTCAGGAAATAATTTAAATTGCGACTCGATTTTTTCACCAATTAATGGCAAGGAAGGGATATATAAATTATGAACCTTTGAGACGATATGAGATTCAGTTAAATAATTAATCGCATCATTTTTATCATATGAAGACCCTGTTTTTACTTTTGAGACTATAAATCGTTTATTTTCTTTAGCTAAAAATGTAGGGATTAATTCAAAAACATTTTGAATTCTACTTACTTCAGACGCTTTAAATAAAGGATTATTATTTTTATCTTTACGTCTTCCAAAATCAGTTTTAATATCAAATACAATATTGCCTAATACCTTATAAGCGTCAATAATTTTATTTGTTTTTACATATTCTAAGATAACTCTTGGGAATCCCCCGATACAAGCATATTTAAGGAAAAGATCCTTGTAAATTTTATTAATATTATCAGGAATTCTTTCTTTCTTCTCAAAATAATCAATCAAACAATTAATTTAACTCTCTTTATATCCTAAAGCCCATAAAAATTCTTCAAAATCCATTGTTTTCATTTGAATAACTTCTTCATAACCAATAGGTGCTGGTGTTGAATCTCCTATAATATAACCATTAATTCCTAAATAAGAACCACTACCAATGACTCTATATTTTGATTCATTTTTAAAATTTTTAAAAGTAAGTCTAGCACGAGGACATTCTTGTATTTCATCAAAAAATATAAGTGTATTGTTAGGGTTTATTTCAATATTTGGAAATCTCAAAGAGAGATTTGTTATAATAGTGTTTACGTCTAAATTGCCATCAAAATCTGAAATATAATCAGGATTATTCCAAAAATTAATTTCTATTAAATTTAAATGATTTTTTCTTGCAAGTTCCCTGACGCTTTCGGTTTTACCGCATTGTCTAATACCTACTATTAGTAGAGGAAAAAATTCATTTTTAGATAACCATTCATCTAACAGAAAATCTATTTTTCTTTTAAAATACATATATTACCTCCATAATAATTTTGCATTATAAATATAACAAATTCCGACCGAGTTTTTAATATTTTCCAACAAATTCCGACCGAGTTTTATAATTTTAAACCTAATTTATTTAGGCTGTATAAGGCAGAAGATTAAATGTTATAAACAAGTTTTTGAAAATATTACTTAAAATCTATGACAAGAAAATTGATACTTAAAATTAATGTTCATTCTTTTAGGGCTTTATACTATATAGATATTTATTTGTACAAACACAATGACAAAATCATAGAGGTTTCACAAAATGATGTATAAACTAAATGTCTAATTTTTACATTATATACTCGTAAGTATAATACTTGTGGGTATATAGTTATTAAAAAGTATTTTAATCTTAATTTTTAGTATCCAATATATCCTTTTAATTCATATTGCTTTTATAAATACAAAAATAGTTTTATAATATTTTCTCGTGAGGTATTATTATGAAAGACTTAAAAGATGTGCTCAAATATCTTTTCAAAGATAAAAAAAATTTCACTATCACAACCCTATTAATCATAGTGGAAACTTCTTTTGAATTAATTATCCCTTTCCTAATGAAAGATATTATTAACGAAGGCGTTAATAAAAGCGATATGAGACAAATATTAGTTTCTGGCTTATTAATTATCGGCTGCGCTATCATTTCCCTTGTAACAGGTCACTTATATTCAATATTTATGGGACGTGTTGTAAGTAATTATTCATATAATTTACGTCAAGATTTGTTTGAACATATTCAAACATATTCTTTTGCAAATCTAGATAAATATGAAACTACAAGTTTGATTACTCGTGTTACAAATGATTGTCAGATTATGCAAAATACAATTTTAGGCTCAATCAGACCTCTTTTTAGGTCTCCAATCATGTTAGGAATGGGTGTCGGATTATCTTTTGCATTAGCACCTAAAATTGCCTGGATTTTCGTTTGTGCAGTACCTGTACTTGCGCTTATTATGTACTTTATTATTAAGTATACAGCGCCTAAATACAGTGTTATTCAAAAGAACGTCGATGACTTAAATCTTGTAGTAAGAGAAAACGTTGTATCTATTAGAACGGTTAAATCATACGTACGTGAAGACTACGAAAAAGAAAAATTCGATATTGCAAATAACAATGTATGTAATGTTACTACTAATACATTTAAAATTGCCGTACTAAATACACCTTTCTTCCAAATGTCTATGTATGTTGTAACTACATTATTACTAGCGTTTGGCGCTATTGCAGTTCATAATACAACGCTTGAAGTAGGATCCCTATCTGCCTTACTATCTTACGTCCTTCAAGTAATGAACTCTATTATGATGATTTCAAACGTATTCTTGTTAATGAATAGATCGTTTGCGTCTGCTACACGTATCAATGAGCTTTTAAAAGAAAAGCCTACGATAGTTGAACAAAACCATTTAAAAGTAAAAAATGGCGATGTTAAATTTAAAGATGTTTATTTCAAATATAACGAATCTAGTGAAGAGTACGTATTAGAAGACATTAATCTTCATTTCCCTGTTGGTTCATCTATTGGAATTATGGGTGGAACAGGTAGTGCTAAATCAACACTTGTATCTTTAATTTTACGCTTATACGATACAACTAAAGGCGATATTTTAATCGATGATTTATCAGTTAAAGATTACGATTTAAAAAATCTTCGTGACTCTATTTCAATCGTACTACAAAATAACGTTTTATTTAGCGGAACTGTTAAAGAAAACTTATTGTGGGGCGACGAAAACGCAAGTGACGAAGATATTAAAAAAGCCCTTGAAATATCTTGTTCTGACGAATTTATCGATAGATTACCTGGAGGGCTTGATTACGATTTAGGACAGGGCGGTGTAAACGTAAGTGGTGGTCAAAGACAACGTTTATGTATTGCCCGTGCGCTTCTTAAGCACCCTAAGATTATGATTTTTGATGATTCTACAAGCGCCTGCGATATGGAAACAGAACGTAAGATATTACGCGGTATTAGAGGCTTAAAAGGTACAACTAATATCATTATCGGACAACGTGTTACCTCCGTTATGGATGCCGATCAAATAATTATTCTAGATGACGGAAAAATTAATGGAATCGGAACACATGAAACACTTAGAAAAACTAATAAAATCTATAAAGATTTGTGCGATGTACAGTTAGGAAGTGAAGAATAATGGCTACTAACAAAAGAAAACCTAACAACTTAACAGCTACTGTTTCTCGTCTTTTAACATACATGGGAAAACACAAGATTTTATTACTTATTGTAGCTATACTAGTCACAACTTCCGGGGTTGCGAATCTACTCGGAACTTATATGTTAAAACCAATCATTGATTCATACACTAAAGACCCTAAATTTAGCGAACTTTATAAAGCTATTATCTTAGAAGCTTCTATTTATATCGTCGGTGTGTTATCAACACTTGGTTATTCACAAATAATGGCTAGATTTGCCCAAAAGACAATATACGAGCTTCGCCGTGATGTGTTTGCACATCTTGAGACATTACCTTTATCGTATTTTGATTCAAGAACACACGGAGATATCATGTCTAACTTTATAAATGATATGGATTCATTAAGTGAAGCTATAAATAATGCATTCGCAATGCTTATATCTAACTTTATCCAAATCGTTGGTCTTATTATTTTAATCTTTGTAATTAACTGGTTACTAGCCTTTGTATGCGTTATTTTCTATGCAATAATGTTTACATATATTGTATTCGCATCTAAAAAGAGTAAAGCTTATTTTTCAAAATCAAGCAACGTATTAGCTAATCTAAACGGTTTTGTCGAAGAATCAATCTCCGGACAAAAAGTTGTAAAAGTATTTAACCATGAAGAGAAGAATATTAATAAATTTGAAGAGAAGAATAAAGAACTTAGAGAATCTAACTTCAAGGCTGTAAGATATTCTACATCAATGGTTCCGATGGTTGTATCTCTTTCATACATCAACTACGCTATAGTCGCAATCTTTGGTGGACTTATTGCGCTTGACTATATACCTATTGTTAGCTTAAGTATCGGTGGTATATCATCTTTCTTAGTATTTGTCCGTCAAGCAGCCCTTCCTATTAACCAATTCACCCAACAATCTAATATGTTATTAAATGGTTTAGCCGGAGCTGAAAGAATATTTATGTTACTAGATGAAGTATCTGAAATTGATGAAGGCGATACTATTCTAGTTAAAAATGAAGATACTAATACTTATTCATGGAAGACTACTGATAACAAATTAATCCCTCTTAAAGGGGACGTAAGATTTTATGATGTAGATTTTTCGTATAACCCATCAAAACGTATTTTAACAAACTTAAATTTATACGCCCACCCAGGTCAAAAGATTGCCTTCGTAGGTTCTACAGGTGCAGGTAAAACTACTATCACAAACTTAATTAATCGTTTCTACGAGCTTGAAGGCGGAAGAATTGAAATCGATGGTATCGATATTACTACTATCAAGAAATCAGCTCTTAGAAACGCGCTTGGTATCGTTTTACAAGATACTCATTTATTTACTGGTACAATTTACGAAAATATTAAATATGGTAATCTTGAAGCTAGTAAAGAAGATGTTGTTAATGCGGCTAAACTTGCAAACGCTAACTCATTTATTAAGCGTCTACCTCAAGGATACGATACTATGATTTATTCGGACGGCGCAAACCTTTCTGAAGGCCAAAGACAATTAATATCTATTGCGCGTGCTGCTGTATCTAAACGCCCTATTTTAATTCTTGACGAAGCTACAAGTAGAATTGATACACGTACTGAGTCTTTAGTTGAAAACGGTATGGATCACTTAATGGAAGGAAAAACTGTATTTGTAATAGCCCACAGATTATCTACAGTTAGAAACTCTGATGCGATTATGGTACTAGAACGCGGTAAAATTATTGAGCGCGGAGACCACGAAGAACTTCTTAAACAAAAAGGTGTTTATTATAAACTTGCGACTGGATCTATCGAACTTGAATAATTTAATATTTCTTAACCTCTAAGACTTGTTTAAACTTAGAGGTTTTTCTTTTTGTATAAGAAAAAGATTGATACTTAAAAATAAAGTATCAATCATTAAATAATTATATTTATATTAAAAAACTTTAAATTAACTACACTATAGAAAGCAGATTCACTATATCTTCGGTG
>CAVGYR010000107.1:0-6052 GCA_963633325.1 uncultured Treponema sp. | reverse complement strand
TTTGTCTTAATCTCTTAAGACAATTATATTTTAAGCAATAATATACGACTAAATATATTAATATTATGTGAAATTATGAGACCAATTTTCCAAAATAAAAAGAGCTTACAAAGCTCAAATTATTTGCTTAAAATATTAAGTCTAACCTTTACGCCTTCTTTTGAAGCTTTTGCATAAAGTATAGTTCTAATAGCTTTTGCAATATGACCACTTTTGCCAACAACACGGCCTAGATCATTTTCTTTAACTGTTACATTAAATACTTTATAACCGTCTTCTTCTAAAGATTCACAAGAATAATCTTCAGGATAAGCTAATAGAGGTCTAATTAAGTTTTCTACTAATTCTTCAAAAGTACCCACGACAGAACCTCACTATTTAGAAGCTTTTTCAGCTTTAACAATGTTCTTAACAGTAACTGTCATTTGAGCTCCCTTAGCGATCCAAGCATCAACAGCTTCAACGTTTAAAGAAACAGTTGCAGGATTAGTTAAAGGGTTGTATGTTCCTAAGATTTCTAAGAACTTACCATCACGAGGTGAACGAGAGTCAGCAGCTACGATTCTATATTGAGGATTCTTATGAGCGCCGAATCTTTGTAATCTAATTTTAACCATATTTTTCACTCCTTTTCGAATTTTTCCTTAAATAGTATATCATAAAATATACCGTTGTCAAGCATTTTTACTTAACAGTTTAAAATTCGTATATTTCATCAGATACAACAAGATCTGATACTAATTGGTTTCCTTTTAAAAACTTGACTAAACTATCTAATTTGTCTTCGTTTGTGTAGATTATTGCATAATTATTTTTTTTACTTGTGTAATAAATATGAACATCTCTTAAAGACTTTAAGAGAATTTCTTGTTTATATCCTACAACAAGACTTCTTCTTTTCTTCATTCAATCACTCTTTTCTTTTTTATTTTATTTGAAATGAATTCTGATATTTCGTTAGTCATTAAATCTAATTCTTTTTGAATGTCTCTCTCTAATTGTTTTATTCTTTTCACTTCACTAAGCGAATACAATTGTTCCTTAGATTTAACTAAATTTATTTCTTGTTTAGATGTATCTAAATGATACTTTCTAGCCTCATCAAGTGCTTCTTTACAGGTATTAAACATTAATAATTCTTTGTAATACTTTTCTTTTATCAAACTATTAAGTTTAATATATTCTTTCACGTTTTCACTATTTAAGAAATCATTTACAATTTGATCACAAATATCGTATAATTTTAAATCCATTAGATCCCTTTATAATCCTTATATATTAATTTTGCAATCTCGTCTATAGACATATTTGTAGAATCGATAATTTTACCTCTAAATTTTCTATTTTTAAGAGAGAAAACTAAATCATCATCTACTAGACGCTTCTTAATTGATTCTAAACTATCTTTTCTTTGTAACATTCTTTTCTCACGAACACTTTTATCACAATCTAGATAATAAGCTTTTACATGAAATGTGCTATTGATATATTTTTCGTATCCGTTTAAATCTAAAATCATGTATTTGTCGTTACTTATAGAGTCAACACTTGTACCGTAATAGTTGTTTTGATATTTCATTGTTTCAAAAAAGAAGCCAGTAGACATCTTTTTTTCAAATTCTTCAACACTTATGAAATGGTAATCCACACCATCAATTTCACCTATTCTTTTAGTTCGCGTTGTATATGTAACAACTTTTTTTATATTAAATTGTTTTTCAAGACTTTTTCCTACTGCAGTTTTACCACTAGCACTAGGACCTATTAAAATAATCATAAATTCACCATTTCTCCTATTATAGCACGATTTTTGTATATATTGTTAAAGAATTTATAGATAGTGTTTATCAATAATAATGAGAAAAAAAGATTAAAATACTCTATTTATTTTACTATATAATTTTTTGTGTTATAATTTTTTCGGTGATTATTATGTTTTTAAATAAAGATATTACAAAAGAAGGTACTCCTTCACTTAGAGAAAAATCTACACCTGTTAAACTTCCAATTTCAAAAGAAGACTTAGAAGTCTTACGTGGTCTTTACGAGTACGAAAAGATTTCGCAAAATGATGAATTAGTTAAACAATACGGTATTAGACCTGGCGTTGGTATTGCAAGCCCTCAAGTTGGTGTGAACAAAAGAATGTTTGCGATTGAATTTGATGATTTCCTAAACAATAACAAGCATTACCAATATGCAGTAATTAACCCTGAAATAGTTGAAAGAAGTAAAGAATTAACTTATTTGCCTCTTGGTGAAGGTTGCTTATCTGTTGATAGAGAAACTCATGGTATTGTTCCTCGACCTAATAAAATTGTTGTTAAAACATGGATTTATGATTTTGAGCACGATAAGGCTCAATTCAAGACTCTACGTTTAGAAGGATATCCTGCTATCGTTTTCCAACATGAATATGACCATTTAGATGGTATTTTATTTGTCGATAAACTAACTAGTGAGGAAGAATTAAAAAAACAAAACGTTGTTTCTTTCCCTTTATATACTATTGAAGAAGATGAATCAGAAGAAAACGAATCTGAAGAATAAATGGGTCGTAAACGCCATTAACATTTATCAGTCTAGACCATCTACGGGCATAAAAAAATGCAGGTTTTATCCTACATGTTCAGAATATTCAAAAGAATGTTTTAAAGAATATAATTTCTTTTATGCGTCTATATTGACTGTTAAAAGATTACTTAAGTGTAATAGATTTCACAAAATGGCCTATGATCCTGTTCCTATAAGAAAAAAATATAGGACAAAATATAAAACTTTAGAAGAATGTTTAGCTCTTGAGCGAATTAAAAGGAGTTCTTAAATTTATTAAGAACTCGTTTTTTTATTTCTTTAAAAAAGTTTTATCATCTTTAAAATAAACTTTTTCTTCTTTATATAATCCACCTAATGCACGCTTAAATGCTTTTCTAGACATATTTAAAATCTTAATTACATCTTCGCTTGAGCTTTTACTATCTAAAGGCATTTGATTATTATGAGCCTTTAAATAAGACAATAAATATTCTTTATCTGGGTCAATTTGGTTTTCTTTTTGTTCAATTAATGAACCATTGTATTCGTTGTTGTTTTTAATATAAACAATCTTTACATCTACTCTTTGTCCTACATGTAGTTTTTCTCTTAACATTGAATGATGTACAAAAATTGATTTAAAATCTCTAGTAGCTAAACTCGAACCTGCTTCAGTTACTCTAATAACATAAGCTTCAACAATCTCCCCAATTTCGTATTTTCTTTCAGTCGCAAACTCAACTAAATCAATATGATTAATTAGTTTACCAACAATTGTATCACGCTTAATTTTAAGAGAAACAGGAATTACATCATCTACATTTGGCCATAAAGAATAATCATAAGGTAGGTAGTCAGTAGAAATTAATACGTCTTTACCTGTGTTGTTTGACACAAATACACCTGTTCCTGTAATTTTTTCAACAACATTCGCAAAACCTGGGTGTGATAATGTTACATTAGGAGTATTCTCAGTAGCACAAAGTCTATGTTTTTTGTCATAATATATAAATACTTTAACAAAATCTCCGCTTTTGTACTCTCCTTTAGCCTCGTTAAAATGTAATAACACTTCTTCGTCAAAACTATCAGCTAACATATAACCTAAATCTGATTTTCTTAATACTTTTAAGTTATTTATTTCTCCAATCTTCATATTAATTTCTATCTCCGTCTTTGTAATTTCTATCTGTTTGTTTTTTGTATTCTTCGTCTAAAGAAGAATTATTTTGTTTATTACTACCTTTTTCAATACGTTTAATTAATTCACGTATTTCTCGCTCAGTCATTTGTTCTTTTTGCATTTTCTTTTGTTTCCTTTTTTATGGTTTCTTCACGTTTATCGCTATATACAATTCCTCTTTTTCTGAGTTCATCAATTATATATTGCAAATTATTTTCACCCTCATATGAATCTTTCAATCCTCTAAAAAATCCAACAGGGAAATAATCTCCTTTATAAGAAATTAATGTGAATTTAGACCCACCTAAACGTAAAAGTTCTAGGGTAAAAGAATTAAATTTATCAATTTTAAGTGAGAAGTCACCATTTTTATCATATTTATGAAACAAGCCCTTAATATGATGAAAATAGATATCATTTTCGGCTTCACGGATAGTCATAACATAATAATTCTTATTTTTACTATATACACCACCATCATTAGGTATTGTAAAAACCACTACCGGATATTTTCCTTTTAAATTGTGGTGTACTCTAAGATCCATTACTATCTTTTTTAAATTCATATTATTTAATTAAATTTAATCTTCTAATAACTTCATCGTATCCTAAAACACTTACAATATCATCACTTGACATGCAGTTTTCTTTATGAGTAAGTGCTAAGTTTAAAATATGATATAAGTTCATGATCATACCACGGTATTGTTCAGGATTAGCTTTATAGTGTTTCTTATCTGTATATAATAATGATTCACCAAGTTCCTTCATTGTTCTTTGAACACCGTTTTGTGCGTCTTTAAAGTAATTAATTAAACCATCTACAACAGTATCTAAATCTTCTTCTTTAACGTTTTCTAAGATCTTTTCTCTTAAAGATTCACAAGGAACATCAAATAAATCATTGAAGAAATAGCCAAATGAATCTAAGAATGATGAATAATTAACCAAATCTTTTCTATGTTCTTTTGACTCAAATCCTTGTGTCGCAAATATTTTTTTAACTAATTCTAAGTTATTAGTAAATCTTTCATATTGTGCCTTGTCAAATTCACATGCCCAATCAAGTAAATTCTTTTCGTTTTCACTTGCAGTCTTATTATAGATAATTTGGCTTGAAATATTATCTAATTTAGCTAAATCATAAAGTGGGCCTGATACGCCCATTGAGCTAAATGTAACTTCAAAATCAAAAATATCTTTATCAGGGTTAGCTTCATACCACTCTTCAAAATTAGAATTAATTAAAGTTAATAAGTATACAAATAATGCTTTAGCAGGATATCCTTTTTCAAGATAGAATGATGCATTACTTTCAGGATCTTTTCTCTTTGATAATTTACGTCTACTGCCATTATCATTTTTCATTACAGGCGCAACGTGACCGTACTTAGGAAGAATGAAGTCTAATGCGTTAAATAATTCAACGTGAATAGGAAGAGAAGAAATCCATTCATCTCCACGTAATACATATGTTGTACCCATTAGATAGTCATCACAAGCATGTGCAAAGTGGTAAGTAGGAATACCATCTGTTTTAAGTAAAACGAAATCATTAAAGTTGTTATCCATGTCTAGATGTCCCTTAATTACATCGTCAACACTTACACGCTTAGGTGTGTCTTCATTTACTCTAAAACGTAATACATATGGTAAATTTTCACTTAATGCTTTCTTAATATCTTCAATAGGTCTATCACGCCAGATAGCATATTTACCATAATATCCTGTCATTTCTTTAGCTTCTTCTTGTTTAGTTCTCAATTCAGCTAATTCTTCTTCGCTTGCAAAACAAGGATATGCATAACCTTTTTCAACTAAATATTTGGCAAGAACATGATAAATCCCTACACGATTAGATTGAACATAAGGGCCGTAAGAACCAATTTCCTCAGTTTCGCTTATAACACCTTCATCGATTTTCAAGCCTATTCTATTGAAAATATCACAAATGATTTTTCTAGAACCAGGTACTTCACGCTTCTTATCAGTATCTTCAATTCTTAAAATAAAAATACCATTATTTTGGCTGGCAATTCTTCTGTTAATAAGGGCAGTATATACGCCACCTATATGTAAGAATCCTGTAGGAGAAGGTGCCATACGAGTTACAACTACATCATCTCTTCTTGGAAATTTTTTTAATATATCTTCTCTTGTTTCTGTAACATTAGGAAACAATAATTCAGCTAATTCTTGATAATTCATAATAAATTATACTCCTTCAAACTTTAAAAATTATATCATAGATGTTTTTATTAAGCAATTTACTTTTTTGATTTGAGTTTCCCCATTTTTTAATTTTTGGCATTTTTAAGGCCCTGCGCTACTTTA
>CAVGYR010000106.1:0-6064 GCA_963633325.1 uncultured Treponema sp. | reverse complement strand
AGAAAATAGTATATGATTCAAACTCTAAGGAAAATTGTGATTTCTTTATAAAACTTATAAATAAACTATCTGAAGAAGGCGCTTTAAGTGAAGAAGACTTTAAAAATGATTCAAAACTTTATAAGTTGTATACAACCTTATTTGGTTTGGAATGCGATGAGAAAATAGTGAAAAAAATAGATGATTTTAATAACGTATTAGATAAAATAGATAAGAAACATAAGGACGAAATTGAAGATTTAAATAAACAGATTAAAAGTCTCAAAGAGACAATAGAATCATTACAAGAAGCCCATGCTAAATATGTAAAAGAAAAAGATGATGAAATAAGCGAATTAAAAAAGAATTTTAATTCTATTAAACAAAATATTATTGAAAATATTTCGCATGAGTCAAGTGCAGAAGAGTTTAGCACTAAATATAACAAATTTAAAAACGATAATGAAATTAAAGATTATTTAAAAAAACAATTAGATAATAATTTAAAATTATATAAAGAAAAGAAATACCTAGCATTAGCAGATGAATTAACATTTGAATATATAATAGCTAGCTTATTAGGTGAAAGTCATGATAGATAATATTGAAGAAATAAAGAATAAATTAGAAAAAATAAGTGAGAATTTAATCATAGGACAATTTGATTATGCATACCAAAATAATAATTTTATACAAATGAATTTTACAGTATGTACTGAAGAATCTCCTTATGTAAAAGAATTGTGTGATGAAGGGTATTTTGATAATAGTTCATTAGATAATGTATGTATTATAAAATATGATTCGCTTAAAAATGTTATTATGAATGATCCAAATTATTATGAAGCATCTACTTATGATGAGGAAAAGGCGGATTGTGAAAACTTTTTAACCGGAAAAGTAGTATTAATTAAACCATATTTTTATTATAATGAAAAGAATGGTAAATTTTATAAAAATGGGCTTATTAAAGAAATAATAGATATTAATAATGTTTGGAATGATTTGTTCTTTAGAATCCCTGTTCTAAATAATGAACAATTTTATAAATATGAAAATAACGAACCATTTGTTATTGAAAGTATTGACAATGATACATATTTTGAGCCTGAATATTTGTTATATGATAATATTATTTATAAAGCTAATTTAAAATTTAATGAGGACAATTTACTTGTAAAAGACAGCGAATCATTAGAACCAACAACTGCTGATTATTTTGAACTTTTAGAAAGTGAAAAAGCATTTGAAAGAAATGATACATATTTTGTCTTAAGAAATGAATTTTTTGAATCAATAAAAACGCACAATGACAGCGCATTTGTTTCCCAAAGTATTACTAAAGAATTAGATAAATTCTATTCGTTTACAAAACATAATAATCTATATTATACAAAAGAAGATATATATAATTTCTACACATGTATTTCTTCCTCAGAACTTACAATCCTTGCCGGAATGAGTGGTATGGGTAAAACTAGATTACCATTAACATTTGCTAAATATTTTAATATGAGTGAAGAAGAAAAGACATTATTGTTTGTCCCTATTTCGCCTTCTTACCTTGAGCCTAGTGACGTATTAGGCTTCTTGAATCCTAATACTGACACCTACGTTCCAAGTCAAACAGGTATTGTTGAATTATTATTACATGCACAAAACAATCCTACACGTATGCATATGATAATTTTTGATGAAATGAATTTGTCACAAATTGAATATTGGTTTGCGCCATTCTTATCGTTACTAGAACAAGATGTAGATACAAGAAAATTAATTTTATATTCAGCTGCCGCAAATTGCAATAATTCTACCTCTTATCCTTCAAGTATTAAAATTGGCAAAAATGTTATATTTGTGGGTACAGTTAACCTAGACGAAACCACAAAGAATATATCAGATAGGCTTAAAGATCGTGCATTTATCATTAATTTATCAAAAGGTTCATTCTTAAGTTATCAAGAAGAACAAAAAAATAAAGAAGAAATTAGAGAAACTCATTACAAGAAGGATTTATATAATTTTATTCCTCGTTTAGATCACAATTTCAATTACATTGAAAGCTTAAATCAAGAAGTATTGTGTTTCTTAGATGATGTTCATGAATGTTTAAATGATAATGATAAAGAAAAAGGAATATCTTTTAGAACTGTTAAAAATATTGCCCACTACTTGCATTTCTGCCCTAGTGGTTTAGATAGCCGTCTTGCAATAGATTTAGCTTTTAAACAAACCGTAATGAAAAAAATATATGGCACAAGTGAGAACTTAATGGGACTTATTTCTATTGATAGTGATAAAGGTAATCTTTATGATATTTTAGATAAATATTCATCTTTAAGTGATTTTGAGTTTTCAAAAAAAGAAATTGATAAAAAAATTCTAGAATTAAAGAAGTATGGCTATGCAAGGTAGAAAAGAATTTAAACTAGATTCGTTAATTTTTATTCCATATATAAATGATAAAAAGTCTAACCCTAAAGAATTTCCGTTACATTTATTAGCTGACAATGAAGTTTTATTTTCTTTTAACGAATTTGACACCATTGACATAACCTTAGATGGATTTCAATACGATGTTTCTATTGATTGCCAGTCTTATATTGACGAAAATGGTGAACTAAAAGTTTGTGATGATATGGTGCTTCACCTTGAGTCTTATAAAGTGTATACAATATCGCAAAATGGTAATTTCGATATTGGTTATAACCCCGGGCAATATAGTATTCATATAAAACATAAAAACGGGTTCTCAAAAACTATTTACTTTGACGTTGTTAGCAATAATTCTATTAGTGAACAAAGTGTGGTTAATCTTGCGAAAGCAATAGAGAAACTTGTAACAGGAATATCTTTAGATTTTAGTAGAAGACGCATTGGAACTGAAACTTATCAAGCTGACGAACATAGTAATGCATTTATATTGAAGATGCTAACTTTATACTACAAAAAGTTTGAATCTGCGTGCGAAAACATCTTGAAATTAAATAGTACATCTATAACAAATAGAGTTGTTAAAGATAAAATGTTAGGTAGACAAAATTTTGCGTCTATTAGAAAAAATTTAACCTCTAACGATATTTATTCGGTTAAAAAAGTATTAGTAAACAATGATATATTGCCTACACTTAATAAATATTTTATAAAAATATATAAAACATTAAGCGAAATTAATATTGATTTTTCAAAAGAAATATCTAACATTAGTGTTAAGATTTCTAATGAAAATAAAAATATATCTTCTCTAGAAGAAATAATTAATGATTCAACAACTAATACTCGTAAATTGATTAGTAAACAAAATGAATTGAAATCTGTTAAAAGTAATTTTGATGAGGATATTAAAAAGAGAAATGTATTTGTAGAGTGGGCTAATGCATATCAAAGTGTATATAAAAATACGATAAGAGTCCTAAATTCTACCAAACCTTCTAGTGTTGTTAGTAACGCAGAACTAGATATAAGTTTATCTCAAAACAAAGATTATTGTTTTATTAAGGAATTTACAAATTTAATAACTGGTAACGATAGTAAACTTAAAATTGATCAAAATGAATTTTATGCATCTAAAAAGACAAGTCAAATATTCGAACTTTATGGTTTAGTTATTATTGTAAAAGCGTTAAATGAATTAGGATATGAATTAGATGGTGATATAGACTTTTTTACTAAACTAGATAGTGATTCTAAGTTTATCTTTATAAACAACAATAAACGTATTGAAGTAATATATGATCATTTATGCAAATATTACAAGGAAGCTGAGCTAGGTGAGGTTGTAAATATCAACAGTAGGAATAATAAGCCAGATTATATTTTGAAATATTATAAGAATAATAACCTGACTAATATGGCTATCGTTGAAATGAAGTATCGTAGCCTTAAGAATTACAATGATTGTAATGAAGGACCTTTAGATTATACAGTAAATGATTATTATCAATTAGCTTGTTTTGAAGAACCTGATGAATTTCCTAAACGTTTAGTTAGTGATGTCATAATTATTTATCCATCACAAGAAAAAGCGGAATATACGAGAGGGTTTGCGAAGTTTTTATCTTTTAATCCAGCGCGAAAAATAGAAAATAACGAAACCTTTAAAACATTGATAAATATATTAAAGAAATAAAAAAACAGGAGGCATAAAAATGAAAAAAACTTATATGTGTATCGATTTAAAATCTTTTTATGCGTCCGTAGAATGTGTTTTTAGGGGCTTAGATCCTTTATGCACAAATCTAGTTGTGGCCGATATTTCGCGAACTGAAAAAACTATTTGTTTAGCTGTAACTCCGTCTCTTAAAGAATATGGTATACCAGGCCGGGCTAGATTGTTTGAGGTTGTTGAGGCGGTTAAAAAAATCAATGAAAAAAGATTAAAAGATAATAATTACAAACCTTTTACTGGGAAAAGCTTTGATAAATATGAACTTAAAATTCATAAAGATTTAGCCCTAGATTATATTATTGCGGCCCCACAAATGGCTAAATATATTGATGTATCTAAAGATGTCTATAAAATATTTTTGAAATATTTTTCTACCGAAGATATACATGTGTATTCTATTGACGAATCTTTTATTGATATTACAGGGTATTTAGGCATGTATAAAAAGACTCCTGAAGACTTAGCTAGAGATATTGTAAAACAAATATTAGAGTCTACAGGAGTTACCGCTACATGCGGTATCGGAGATAACATGTATTTAGCTAAAATCGCGATGGATATTGTGGCTAAGCATGAGGCGCCTGACAAATATGGATGTCGTATCGCTTATTTAAGCGAGGAGTTATATAAGAAGACTTTGTGGGGACACAAACCTTTGACTGATTTTTGGCGTATAGGGGCTGGTATATCGCGCCGGTTAGAGAGTCTTGGTGTTACTACTATGGGCGAACTTGCGCGTTTGTCGATTAAAGACGAAGGCATATTATATAAAGAATTTGGGATAAATGCAGAAATCATAATTGACCACGCATGGGGAATTGAACCGGTTACAATTAAAGATGTGAAGACATATAAACCAGCATCAACTTCTACAACTGTCGGGCAAGTATTACATGAGCCATACGATTATAAGAGAGGCCGTATAGTTATTAAAGAAATGGCTGAAGAACTAGCGAGTAAAATGTTTGCGAAAAACATATATACGAAGAATTTTTCTATTGCAATAGGATACGATATATCAAGCACTTTGCGTTATGACGGAGATATTGATTATGATTATCTAGGACGTGCGGTACCTAAAGGCGTGCATATGGGGATAAAGTTTGATGATTATACAAATTCAAGTATATTGTTTGTACATGCGGCGGAATTATTATTTGACTATATCATGGATAGATCAATTAAGTTACGTCGCCTTAACGTTTTTGCCTCAGACACAATTACTAAAGAAAAACTTATGAAGAAAAATAATGTTACGCAATTAAACATTTTCGAAAATATCGAAGAAGTTGATAAACAAAAGAAACTTACAAATGATTTTTTCGAAAAAGAGGATAAGGTTCGAAGAAGTATTTTAGATATTAAAAATAAATATGGTAAAAATGCAGTTGTTAAAGCTAGTAATTTAGAAGATGGTGCTACACAAATTGAGCGTAATGAACAAATAGGAGGACATAAAGCTTAATGGGTGAATATGACGATATCATTAATTTAAAACGTCCTTCTTCAAAAAGAATGAAGATGGATATAATACAAAGAGCTAATATATTTAATCCTTATGCAGCTCTTGAAGGATATGCAAGCGTGATTTGTGAAGCAGGGAGAGAAGTAGATAAAAAAGAAGAATTGACCGAAGATAAACTTAGCGATTTAAATGTTAAATTAAATTCTTTAATTGATAAATTACCTCAATTTGCGACAGTCGTATATTTTGTACCTGATAAGGTGAAAAATGGTGGGAAATATTTAACTATTTTAGGCAATATAACTAAATATAATATCAATGATAGATTTATTGTTGTGGACGGCGTAAAGATATCTTTTGATAATTTATATCAAATATTTTTTGAATAAATTTGCGTTTTATTTAGCTCTCAAAATTAATATATTTTATAATTGATTAAATAAATTATTTCT
>CAVGYR010000105.1:0-6134 GCA_963633325.1 uncultured Treponema sp. | reverse complement strand
ATAATCAATATAGCTTGCATTAAAAGTTGCATACATTGTAGAAGGCATTTGGCTTACAACGTAATATTTTTCTTTTGTTTGTGTATCAAGCACTTCACATTCTGAGATATAATTATCTTTTTGTTTTATTGTTTTTATACAAATTTCATTTAACATAATATCACCTCTTGTGATTATATGTTAAAATTAAATATTACATTATTTATGTAAGTAAACTTTATTCTATAATTTGATTTTTTATAAATAAAAATCTATAACTTTACGATTACAAACGATATTTTTACATTTATCTTTATGTGCTAAATGTTTAGGGTCGTTTTGAAAATTTAAAAGATCGTCTTTTGTGTCAAAAAACACATAAAATACTAAATCTGATAATTCACTTAAATTCTTTTTAATTGCAATATTTTTTATGCCTTTAATATCTTTTAGTGTCTCCACTGAATCCATTAAAACTTTAAAATATTTTTCTTCTTCATTATTCTTTTTAATATTTTCGGTATAATCAAATAATACAATATGTTCAAACATACAAACTCCTTATATATAAAGTACTGCATAAATTCCCGCACTACTGTCTAATTTAGCTTTTTTTATATTGCAAGTATCCTTTAAATTGCTTATTACATTCATTTTATAATATTTATAAACTTTATCTATGAATAAGTTACTAGCATGCGATAATCCGCCGCCAATTCTAAATTCGTTTATTGATAAAACTTGATTAATATTTGCGATTAAGATGCCTAAATATCTAGCGAAATGTTCAACATTTTTTATTGCGTCTTTATTATTTTTTTCATATAAGTCAAATAATTGCTTACTATTTAGTCTTGTATGGTTCTTTATATTATATTCTATAGGCATATTTTTTGCGGAACAATAACATTCTACACAGCCATAGCACCCACAAGCACATTTTCTTGCATATGGTCCAAACTCTACCTTCATGTGTCCGATTTCGCCTGCAAATCCATTCTTATTATATAAATCGTTATTAATAACAATTCCGCCACCTACGCCTGTTCCTAGGGTAATTAACACTAAATCACGAGTATTTGTAGCCCTAGCTTCAGCAAGTGCTGCTAAATTCGCATCATTTTCAATGATGATATTATTATTTTTTAAACCTTCTTTTAATAATTTTGATAAATTTAATCCAACGATGTTTGTATTAGGAGCTAAAACTACAATATCATTATTTATAACTCCAGGTATACAAACACTATATTTTTCTATTTCTTTTAAATCATAATTATTTTTTATATTATTTATAATTGTTTCTACTATAAGTTCTGATTCTTTAGGTGTTTTAACTGAAAAATTATTGATTAAATTGTTTCCTTTAAAAAAGCCAAATTTAATATTTGTACCACCTAAATCTATTCCACATTTTATCATAATATTTCTTCCATTACAGTTTCTAAAGGTTTAAACCCACACTTTAAATAAAATTTATATGCATTTCGATTAAATGACCAAACATTTAAAGTAATACGATTACAATTTATACTTTTTGCATATTCTTTAACATAATTATATAGTTTTGTACCTACATGTTTTCCTCTTGAGGATTCATCTACACAAAAATCATCAATGAAAAAAGTCTTTATATTAATTAAATGTTTACTAGTAGTTTCCTCTATTACTCCAAAAATATAACCTTCGACTTCATCTTTTTCATTTACATATACAAAAATTGGTTCATTTTGAATCTTTCCATTCAGTTCTTGGCTTGAGTATTTAGGCATTACTTTAAAAATATCTGGTCTTGCAGTCGCATGTATTTTATTAACTTGATCTAATAATACTAATATCCTATTAATATCTTTATTTAAAGCTCTCCTAACCATAATTTCTCCTTTTATAATTATTTAAATTATAAATCAAAAAAAGAAAAAAAGCACATACATTTTCAAATGTATATGCCTTAAATCTATTCAAATTCGATTGTTGCAGGTGGTTTACTTGTAACATCTAAAAGTACTCTATTTACACCTGTTACTTCGTTTACTATTCGTGTTGAAATTTTTGCAAGTATATCATAAGGGATTCGGGCAAAATCTGCTGTCATGCCATCAATTGATGTAACTGCTCTAATTGCAATTGCATATGAATATGTTCTCTCGTCTCCCATAACACCAACACTTCTCATGTTAGTTAGGGCTGTGAAATATTGCCAAATGTCTTTCTCTAGATGATTTTTTGCAATTTCTTCTCTTAAAATTGCATCGCTATCTTGAACAATTCTAATTTTATCTTCTGTAATTGAACCTATAATTCTAATTGCAAGACCTGGGCCTGGGAATGGTTGTCTCCATACAATATTGTATGGTAAGCCTAGTTCTAATCCAAGAGCTCGAACTTCATCTTTAAATAAGATATTTAGTGGTTCAATAAGTTTGAATTTCATATCTTTAGGTAACCCACCCACGTTGTGATGAGCCTTAATTCTTTGAGCAGTGCCTGTACCTGATTCAATAACATCTGTATATAATGTGCCTTGGGCTAAATAATCAAATTCACCTAATTTTTTTGATTCTTCATCAAAACAATAAATAAATTCATTACCAATTATTTTTCTCTTAGCCTCTGGTTCTTCTACATCTTTTAGTTTAGTTAAGAATCTATCTTTAGCGTCTATTCTTACAACATTCATGTCAAATGGTTTAAGAGATTCCATTACTAAATCTCCTTCGTTTTTACGAAGTAAGCCATGGTCAATAAACATACATGTTAATTGTTTTCCAATAGCTTTAGATAATAATACAGCTACAACTGTAGAATCTACGCCACCTGATAAACCACAAAGAACCTTTTTATCGCCTACTTCCTCGCGAATTTTTTCAATTTGCATGTTAATGTAATTAGCCATTGACCAATTATCATTTGCCTTACAAACTTTAAATACGAAGTTCTTAATTATATCTAAACCATATACACTATTTCTAACTTCAGGGTGAAATTGTACAGCATATATGTTTTTTTCTTTATTTTCAATACTAGCTACAAGTCCGGCTGAGCTTTTAGCAACTAATGTGAAACCTTCAGGTAAAACTTCTACATGGTCCCCATGACTCATCCATACATCTTGTTCTTTAGGTAAAGAATCAAACATTACAGATTCTTTAACAACACTTATAGTATTCAAGCCATATTCTCTAACATCGCCACGTGTAATTTTTCCACCAAATTTTTTAGAAATTAATTGCATTCCGTAACAAATTCCTAAAACAGGGATACCTAAATCAAATATATCACTATCTACATCAAATGCATCTAGATCATATACTGACTTAGGACCGCCTGAGAATACAATACCTTTTACGTTTCCCATAGCCTTTATCTCGCTAGCTTTAATTGTATGTGGTAAAAGTTCTGAGTAAACGTGCATATCTCTTATACGGCGGGCAATTAATTGATTATATTGAGAACCGAAATCTAAAACAATAATTTTATCAAACATAATTAATCCTTAAAATAATTAGGTGCTTCTACTGTAATATCTACATCATGAGGATGGCTTTCTTTTAAGCCTGAAGCTGTAATTCTAATAAATTTAGCATTTTCTTTAAGTGTTGGGATGTTTTGGCATCCACAATAACCCATACCACTTCTAATACCACCGCATAATTGATAAATAGTATCAGCTAATGCGCCTTTGAATGGAACTCTTCCTTCAATTCCTTCAGGTACTAGTTTCTTAGCTTGTGTATTCTTATTTTGGAAATATCTATCAGCGCTACCTCTCTTCATAGCTGCTAAAGAACCCATACCTACATAAACCTTGAATTTACGTCCCGAATAAATTACTTCATCACCAGGAGCTTCAGTACAACCTGCAAGCATTGAACCTAACATAACACAGTCTCCGCCAGCAGCTAAAGCTTTGACAATATCTCCAGATTGCTTTATTCCGCCGTCTGCAATAACGCAAACACCACGAGTCTTGCAATATTCATACACATCACCTACGGCTGTAATTTGAGGAACACCTACACCTGCGATAATACGAGTTGTACAAATAGATCCAGGTCCAATACCAACCTTAACTGCGTTAACACCAGCATCAATTAAATGTTTAGCTGCTTCGGCAGTTACGATATTTCCGGCAACTAAATCTAAATCTGGGAATTCTTTTCTAATTTCTTTAACAATATTTAATACATTCTTTGAATCACCATGAGCTGAATCAACTGTGATAATATCGACACCAACTGCTACAAGTGCTCTTACACGGTCTAATGTATCAGGGCCTACACCAACAGCTGCACCGCAGCGCAAACGACCACGTGAGTCTTTACATGCATTAGGGAAGTTTTTAGCATTATCAATATCTTTACTAGTAAGTAAACCAATTAAATGATTTTCCTTATCTACAATTGGTAATTTTTCGATTCTATTTTCCCATAAAATTTCTTTAGCTTCATCAAGAGTTGTACCTTGAGGAGCTGTAACTAATGGCATTTTAGTCATTACTTTTGAAATAGGAGTATCATCAATCTTTAAATACTTCATATCTCTGTTTGTGATGATACCTTGTAATACATTATTATCATCAACAACAGGAAGACCTGAAATTCTATAATTTTCCATGATTTCAGCAGCTTCTTTTACAGTATGCTCACCCTTTAATACAATTGGGTTTGTGATCATTCCTGATTCATTCTTTTTTACTAAGTCAACTTCATGTGCTTGTTCTTCTATTGACATGTTTTTGTGAATGAAACCAAGACCGCCTTCACGAGCAAGGGCAATAGCCATCTTTGATTCTGTAACAGTATCCATAGCAGCTGAAACTACAGGTATATTTAATACAATATTTTTAGTAAGGTGAGTTTTAATATCGATTTGCATACCAACAACCTCACTATATTGTGGTACTAATAAGACATCATCATAAGTTAATCCTTGTCTTACATCATCAAATTTCATAATTTTTGTTTCCTTCCTCTTGTATTAGACAAAAAAACAACATTAAAAATAATTCTAATGTTGCGCCTCTAAATTACAGTTTTTGTCTTTCATAGCAATATTCCTCCATACTTTAAAAGTAAGGAGATAAACATGTAGTCTTGAAATTACGGTTCCAAGGTAGAGACTCGCTTACCAATTAAAGCTATTATACAAGTTTAATATTATTATAGTTTATTTAATTTTAAATTCAATACTGTTTTTTAACTTTTTTGATATCTAAATTATGAAAACATTTTCAATACCAGACCCACTGATAAGACACGTTAATCGTTCAAATTGAAATTTAATATTTTGAATATGATTAAATAAATTTGTACCACTTATTTTTGTTTATAATCAAACTTTCTTTAAATGATACATAATTTATATTTTTTTGGAGTACATTGTTAATCTACAATATATCTCACTGGTGTGCCAACTCCTCTAAGTCTTATCGATTCTAATATAGAATCCGAACAGACTCTACTTTTCTTTAAAATGTTTAATGCGCCGTTTACATCGGCATTAATCTTCATTCCGTTTTTAGTGATATACAACCCTCTTTTTATTCTTGTACCGCTAAATTGATAATTTTTAATAAACCATGAAGGAATTGCATCATTATCATAAAATGATGCAAGGGAAGTGAATGATTCTTCCTGAATAATCAGTTTAATATTATTGATATATGATAAATATTCTAATCTAGATTTAATTTTTCCAAAAGGAATCATTAGAAACTTTTGATTAAATATTGTTCGTTTATTATTTCTTGAATTTTGTTTCAAACCTTTATATTGAAAAAATTTTGAATAGCCTAAAACTATCGTACCTATTTTATACAGAATAGCTTTTTCAATTATTATATTACACGCTTTATAGATATAATCCTTTATTTTATTATCTCTTTTAAGCCCTGTATGATACATTTTCTTAGTTACGTAACATTTATAATCATCACCTTCATTAATATGATTTAAAGTTGTTTGAACATATCCTATTTGATTTGTATTTTGATCTACAACTTTTTTCATTACATATTTGTTTTCTGACTTCAATTCACTAATATGCTTATTATAAAATTGATTTATAGATTTTAATTTTTTTCCGTCAACTATAAAAAATTTATAATTTGTTGTTACACAAGTTGCTAAATTATTTATTCCTAAATCTATACC
>CAVGYR010000104.1:0-6203 GCA_963633325.1 uncultured Treponema sp. | reverse complement strand
TCTTGTAGCTTGCCAGCCAAAATATTTTAGAACTTCCATTTCTTCTAAAGTTCCTTCTTTAGTTTCAATCATATATTTCGCCCCTCTTTGAATTAATAAAATTATGTTATTTTTTGTTAATATAACAAATATATTTTACATAATATATATATATATCAATATCGAAATTAAATTTGTTTAAAATTTTAGGTATCAAGAAAAGATAAATTTTACAATTTTTTCAATAGTATATTTAAAGCTTAAATGATATAATAAAGCCATTAAAAGGAGAAAAACATGGATAAGATTAAAAGCTTTGAAGTAAACCATTTAACCCTTCTTCCTGGTATTTATGTTTCTAGAGAAGACACAATGAACGGTTTTACTTTTACAACATATGATTTACGTTTTACGCGCCCAAATTTTGAGCCTGTAATAAATACTGCACCCCTTCATACAATTGAACATTTATCTGCTACATTCTTTAGAAACATGTATAAAGATATAACAATGTACTTTGGTCCTATGGGTTGCCGCACAGGTTTTTATCTAATTTTAGCTGGTACATCAGACTTAGCTAGTACTAAAGAAAAAGTAAAAGAATGTATGAAATTTATCATTAATTTCGAAGGTAAAATTCCAGGACAGAGTCCCGTTGAGTGTGGAAATTATCTTGATTTGAATTTAGATATGGCCAAATATCATGCAAAAAAATATTTAAACATTTTAGAGGGGAAATATGAAGACACCATTTAGATATGATTATGTAGGTTCTTTTTTAAGACCTGAAAATTTAAAAGATGCTAGAAAAAAGTATCAAAACAAAGAAATTACATTTGAAGAACTAACAAATGTAGAAAATGAAGAAATTACTAAACTTGTTCATAAACAAAAAGAACTAGGGTTTCACGTTATAACTGACGGTGAATTTAGACGTTCTACTTGGCACTTAGACTTTATGTGGGAATTTGATGGTATCACACATACTAGCACAAAAACAGGTCTACCTTTTAAAGGCGAAGCCGCAATGATTGACGATACTTATTTAACAGGAAAGTTAAATTATAAAGGACACCATGCATTTATTGATCACTTCAAATTTATTAAGCAATTTGAGGATAAAAATACAGTTGCTAAATTAACAATTCCTGCTCCTGCTCAATTCTTAGAACAATTAATCATGCCTTTTGCGCGTGAAAATACTATGAAGTATTATAATAACGATGAAGAAGTTATCGATGATTTAGTTAAATGTTATGGCTCATTTATAAATGATTTATACGAGGCAGGGTGCAGAAACCTACAATTTGATGATTGTTCGTGGGGCTTACTTGTCGATTCTTCTGCACTTAAGATGTTTAAAACAGACTTTTTAGGATTAGATAAAATTAAACAATTATTTGTCGATGTTAATAACAAGGTAATATTGAATGCACCTGAAGATTTAGTTATTAATACACACATTTGTCGTGGCAACTTCCACTCGACATATGCATCTAGCGGCGCATACGACGGTGTTAGTAAATATGTTTTAGCACAAGAAGCTGTAAATGCGTTCTACCTAGAGTTCGATGACGAAAGAAGCGGCGGATTTGAAGCCCTTAAGGATGTGCCATTAAACACTTACGTTGTGCTCGGCTTAATTACTACAAAAAGTCCTCTATTAGAGAACAAAGAAACTGTAATAAATCGCATAAAAGAAGCTAGCAAATATCATCCTTTAGATAAACTTTGTTTATCTCCTCAATGTGGTTTTGCAAGTTGTGAAATCGGTAACAAATTAACTGAAGATGAACAATGGGCAAAATTAAGACTTGTAAAAGAAATTGCCGAAGAGGTTTGGAAATAGTAAAAGGACTACAGAATTTTCTGTAGTTTTTTTATTTTAATACCTAATAATTTGTTTTATAATCGAAATGGTGATTTTATGAAAATAAATATTCTTAATCCTCACGGTTATTGTGGAGGTGTAAAAAAAGCACTTGAAAAAGTTAACAAGGCCTTGTTAGATAAAAACACAAAGAAACCGATATATTTGTTAGGAAATATTATCCATAATAAATATATTACAGCTAAATTAGAAGCTTTAGGTGCTATTACAATTGAGTCAAAAAACAAAACTAGATTTGAAATGCTAGATGATATTAACGAAGGTACTGTAGTTTTTTCAGCTCACGGGGTATCTGACAAAGTTAGGGAAAAAGCGCAAAAAAAGGGGCTTAATATAATTGATGCTAGTTGTCCTAACGTTTTATTTATCGAAAAAAAGATTAAACAATATCTAGATAAAAATTATGAGATTATCTATATCGGCACACTTAAGCACCCTGAGTGTGAAGCTATTTTAGAGACAAGTGAAAAAATACATCTTTATTCACCAGATTTAGACTTAGATAAGTTTAAAGGGAAAAATGTCTATATAACAAATCAAACAACTTTGTCCCTTTTAGAAATTGATAATATTTACACAAAAATTAAAGAAGTTCTACCTAATGCAATAATCGATAATAAAATATGCAATGCGACTACATTAAGACAAAGTGCAATAATAAATTCTAAAGTTGACTTGACAATTGTTGTCGGGGATAAACTTTCAAGCAATTCTAAAAAGCTATGCGAAATATCTGAAACTAAAGCTCATATTCCTGCGATATTAATTGAGACTGTTAAAGACCTTAAAGATTATGATTTTAAGGGTATTAATACTATTAATTTAACAAGCGCAGCTTCTACTCCCGAAGAATTATTAACTGAAGTCTATAATTATTTGAACAATTTATAATTATTTATTTTTCCCTTTTGCAATAACATCTTTCCCGTACTTCTTTTGCAATTTACTTAACGTACTATCAAGTTTTTCTCTTTTATCAATAAATTTTTCATAAGTAAATAAATTGTACGGCGTATTATCTTCATCCTTATCTTTAAGACCATACAAAGAAAAACCTAAAAGCCTAATAGGTTTATCATCAAAATTTTCTTCAACAAGTGTGCTTGCATAATCAAAAAAAGTTTCTACATCGCTTGAATAAGGAATAAGTCTAGAGCGCGTAATCGTTTTAAAATTTGCATCACGAAGTGTAATTGAAACACCTTTAGCTAAATATTTATGTCTATTTAAATTGTATGTAACGTCTATTACTAATTTTTTTAGTTCACTTAAAACTTCGTCTATTGTCTCTAAATAGATATCAAAAGTAATTGAGCGGGACATTGATTCGCTTTTTTCGTATCTATTAGGCAACACATTATCGCTTGTTAAGCCTTTAACCGCATTAACGACATAATTATATCTATCTTCTTTAATTAAACTAATAATTAAATCTTTTTTAGTCTCTTCAAAAAAATCAGATATTTTTTCGATACCATTTTCAATTAACAAAGGATAAGTTTTCTTTCCTATACCAAATATTGTACTCACGGAAAGGGGCCCTAAAATAGAAAGTGCGTTAGTTGAATCAATTTCTACTAGCCCTAAAGGTTTTTTTAAGTCACTTGCCATTTTCGCAAGAAATAATGTACTAGAAATACCAATCGAACAAGGCAAGTGGTATTCTTTAACTAAACGGACTTGTATCTCACGTGCTATCTCTATCTTATCTCGCTTTTTTGCAATTTCAGTCATATCTGCGTAGACTTCATCAACCGACGCAACTTCTACAATCTTAGTATATTCTTTAATTAAAGATACAAAGAAATTATGATATTCATGAATCATTTTACTATCTGGTTCGACACATATTAAGTTAGGCATTATTCTAAAAGCCTCAACTAAACTCATCGCACTTCTAATCCCTTTTTCTCTTGCCTTATATGAAGCACTAGATATAACCCCTTTAGTTGTATTAGAGGGTGCACATGCGAATGCTTTACCCTTCAAAGAAGGATATTTAATTACCGCAAGCGAACAAAAAAACATATTCATATCAATATGAAAAATTACTTTTTTATCATATTCGGCCATTTAAAAATCCCCCCTTTTAATTTATATCAATTTATTATATAATTATACCATATTAATATAAATCTTATAGGTGATATTATGGAACAAGAAGTAAAAGAAAAGTCAAAAAAAGAAATATACGACGAAAATAAAGCTAAACGTGATCAAGAAAAAAAGAAACAACAAGAAAAAGAAGCTAAAAAAGCTGCTAAAGCTGAATTAAAAAAGAAATATAAAAATCCAGCTTATTCAACAACAGGTAAGATTATTGTTTGGATATTAATTCTTGCGATGGTAGCTGTTGTAGTATTCTCATTCGTATATCTTTTAATTCAAAATTTTAAATAATAAATAAGCAGGCAAGACCTGCTTTTTTAAAGGAGTTTTTTATGATTAAACTTATTTGTTGCGACCTAGATGGTACTCTTCTAACTGATGATAAAAGAATAACAGAAATAAACAAGAATGCAATAAATGCATTTAGAGAAAAAGGTGGTCACTTCGTACTAGCTACAGGACGTCCTCTAAACGGTGTTTTACCACTAATAAAAGAACTTAATTTGTTAGATGATATAGATTCAACTATTTGTTATAATGGCGGTGTTATTACCTTAAATAAAAGTAATAAAGTTTTGTATTCTACTTCTATAACAGGTAGCCTTGTAAAAGAACTATATAAAGAATCAGTTAGATTAAACGTCTTTTTCCACTTCTTTAGTGAAGACGGTACTCTTTATACTTCGAAAAAAAACGAATATACAGCTGTTGAGGAAAGAATTAATCATTTAGAGGCCGAAGTTATTGACCCATTAACACTTGATGATAATGCTAAATTTATTAAAGCTATGATGGTATGTGATTCAAACTCACTAGATAAGGCCCGTATAAATTTAAATCCTAATTTTGATAATTTAGCCATTACAAGAAGTTCTAAAATCTTCCTTGAATTTCAAAATAAAGGCGTCTCAAAAGGAAAAGGATTATTATTTATAAAAGATTATTACAATTTAAAAGATGATGAGACATGTGCTTTCGGGGATGAAGAAAATGATATTTCTATGATCGAAGAAGCCTACAAAGGAATCGCAATGGAAAACGCAAGAGATATTGTAAAAAACAAAGCTTCTTTTATCACTTTATCAAACAATAATAGTGGTGTTGGCGAATACATTTATAAACACATATTAAATACAAATTGTAACGAGGAATAATCCTCGTTTTTTTACACAAAAAAAGTCCCGACTACTCGGAAACTTCTTTCGTATCATCTTTTAAATTTTTATCTTCGTTTTCTTTTTTTGTAAATTCTTTTGAATGTAGTACTAAATTTGGTACAAATTGTTTTCTACATCTTAAATCAATATAACCAATAACAGCTACTACAAGACTAGTACAAGTCTCAAGAATTATGTCACCCATAGTATCGCGTAATGCATCACGACCCTCAAACAACACTCTTGTATCATTATCTGAGAATCTTTGCATATTAGTACCAGCAAAACCATCAATAGTCCATTCGATTATTTCCCAAATAGCACCGATACAAACTGAGAAACAGAATGCAAAAATACAAATAAATACAGGGTTCATTTTACTTGCGACTTTATCACTTTTGTTTAATGTATTTAAGACAATAAAGCCTAAAGAAGTAATAAGAATACCGCTTGATCCGTGTAACATATCGTCCCACCAATCAAATTTTGCATAGAAATTACCAATTTCACCTAAAATTAAAGCTAGGAACGTAAATACAACAAATATAATTTCCATTAATGATGGTATTTCAACTTTAAGTTGACGCTCTAATATTGATGGTAACATGGTTGCGCCAAAAGTAAGAACACAGTTTGTTAAAATAAATGCGGTTCTACTTCTAACTTCTTCTTTACTCATTGTATCATTTTCTTTTGCGAAAATAAGTTCAAATATTGAAGTAATAATTAACCCTACAACAATTAATCTAATTAAGAAGAACAATATAACCTTAGTTTTATCACTCTTCTTTAAATCTTTCCACTTAACTTTTGATCCTTCAATCTTCATTTTGCCCTCCACAAATATCAATTAAAAAAGCATCGTAAACATCTTTAAGCACAAGTGCATCATCTAACGCATCATGAGTTTGAATGCGCTCTTTTTTATAAAAATGTTCATATAAATTAAATAAACCCGGGTCACTTTGAAGCTCATAATAATTTTTAATTATATGAGATAAATTAACAAATCTAAGATTTGAAAGTGTCGGTAATTTATTAACTTTAAAACTTGATTCAAGATATAG
>CAVGYR010000103.1:0-6312 GCA_963633325.1 uncultured Treponema sp. | reverse complement strand
GTATCATCTAATATAGGTGTTAATGTCAAATTACAGTTGCTAGGAATACTATTTCCGTTTGTTATTACATAATCTTTATTTGCATCAATTATAGTTCCTGTGTAGGTTGCATCTTGACTATTAGGATTAAATTTAACTTTTAATTTAAGTGGAATAATTTCAAAATAAGGTTTATCTGTAATTGTAATATTATAGTTTTTATAACCTATAAAGTTATTAGCACTATCAATTTCAGTGTAAGAATCTAAAGAATAGTAATAAGTTCCTACATCTATTGGAGTAGTTTTAATACCATTTAACAGATAATTAAAGTTTAAATTGAATGTTGCATTATTATATACGATTCCATTTGTTACACTATATTTATAATTTGGCGTAATTACAGAACCAGTATATGTGTAGCCTGTATCAGTATCTGAAACATAGTTAGTCAAAATAGCTAATTCTAAGTTTGCAGGAGTTATAGTGTATTTAAGTTTAAATTCTGTTTGATCAATATTAAAGTTATTTAAACCCCAATTTCCTATTAACTTTATTGTTAAGGTTAAAGTATATGAACTTACATATTTAATTTCATTAACACTATGATAACTATCAGTTAATGTTATATTATAATCATTAGATTGAATACTAAATTTACCACCATGAACATCAAAATTCAATTTGCTAATATAATCTACTGTTTCGCCATTATAAACTGAAGTAGTTTCTTTTAAGCTAGGTGTTACCTTATAATCTAATGGAATTATTGTATAAGTATTATTTGTAATGCTAAAATCGTAATTAGATTTTACATCAACGTTATTAGAATCAACAACAGAATTAATTTCAAAAGTTATGTCTTCGATACCAACTTCAGTAATTTCTTTACTAGACAATGTATAGTTTATAGTATCTCCCGTTTTAAGAGTTTCTTCTATTGTATTTCCATATTTATGTTCTTCTCCGTCAAACACATCAACAGGAGATTTAGCATCTATTATGTATTTATATTTAGTAACTGTGTATGTTAAATCAAATTCAGTTTTAACACCACTATAGTTATCCAATTCAAATCCAGCAATCTTTTCAATTATTACTGTAATAGTATATTCTGATACATATTTTATTTGATTATAATTATTATCTTTACTTGTAACAGTTGCACTATAATCACCAGATTGAATTTTTAACGTTCCTGGTGTTGTAAACTTTAATAATTCTATGTAATCTACAACTGAGCCACTATATATGCTAGTATTTTGTGTTAAATCTACGCTCACACTATATGAAAGAGGAGTAATAGTAAATTTATAATCATCACCAAATGTTATTATATAATTATCTGTGCTGATTTTATTATCGCTATCGATAACATAATATGAGCTTAATGAGATCTTAGAAGATTCTTTTACTGTTTTTATAACCTCATCACTTGATAATGTATAATTTAAAATTTCCCCTGTATTTAAAACTTCATAATAACTATTTACAAACTTTTGTTCTTCTCCGTTAAATACAGCACTTTGATTCTCAAACTTTATTTCATATTCAAAATGCTTAATTTCAAATTTAGAATCATCAGATAAACTAATATTATAATTCTTATAGCTTAATTCAGTTCTTTGTTCAGTTTCAGTGTAATCAATTAATGAATAAGAATAAGTTCCTACGTTTTTAGGATCAGTAATCGTATCATTTAGTAAATAATTAAAATCAAATGATAAAGTTGATTCGTTAAAAATCATACCTTCAAGCACATTGTATGAATAACTTGGATTAATGATTTGACCTGTATATACATAAGGATTATTATTGTTTGTTATAATTTGTAATTTTAAATCAGCTTGTTCAACTTCATATTGTAATTCAAATTCAGTTTGCACAATATCAAAGTTATCTAATTTCCAATTTGAAATAGAATTTAAAGTTATAGTAATTGTATAACCACTTACGTATTTAACTGGATTACTATTGCCTATGTTATCAAGATAAGAAATAGAATAATCATTATTTTGAATTTCAAATTTACCACTAGGTGTAAAATTCAATAATTTTGTTATGTCTACTTCATTTCCGTCATAAGTAGAATTATTTTGATTTTCGCCAAAATCTACAGAAACTTCATATTTAAGTTTGGTAATTATATATGTATCATTAATAATACTAAAATTATAATTAGCCGAAACATCTTTATTATCTTTGTTTAATACAGATAAGTTTTGGTAACGGATATTTGTAGTTCCGACTTCAGTAATCTCATCACTTATTAATTCATATTTGATAGTATCAGCAGTTGTATTTGTATCTTCGATTGTTTCGCTGTAATAGTGTTTTTCACCATCAAATGTAACAGTTGGGTTATTTGGATCTATAACGTAATCAAATTTAGTTACGCTATAATTTAAACTAGATGGTGTAAGACTAATGTTAAAGTTATCTAAACTAAAATTTGAAATTGTTTTTAATGTAATATTAATTTTATAAGAATCTACATACCTAATCTCATTATAACCATTATCACTTGTTATTTCAGTCTCATAATCTTTATCATTAATTACAAGGTTTCCCGAAACATCAAACATTAATAAATCTTTATATTCAACTTCATTTCCACTATAAATACTAGTATAACTAGATAATGAAGGAGTAACTTTGTAATCAAGCTTTCTTATTTTGAATACAGAACTATTAGCTAAGCTTACTTCATAATTCTTTGTAGTATCACGAGTTTTATCATATACATTAAAGCCAGCTAAATTAACTTCAGCTTCTTCATCAACAGTAGTTATTTCTTTATTGCTAATTAATATATATTTTATAGTTTCATTAGTATCGGTTAACTCTAGAGTTCTAGTTTCATTAAATACTTGTTTTGTACCATTAAATACATAACTTTGTGTATCTTCAATATCTAGAGATAATTCTTTTTTATTTATTGTTAATGTAGATACATTATTTATAATATTATAATCGTTTTCATTTGCCTCGCCACTTTGAACGCTATATTCTTTACTAACATGAATTTGATAAGTATTTGCGTCTAAAGGATCAACAGTACTATCGTTTAATGTATAATAAGTATTAAATTTTAATGAGTCACCATCAACGATATTTTTTACAACAAAATCTAAATCATAAACATACTTTGAATTATTATATGTACTTTCTGCATTTTCTGTACTTACTTCAATATCACGCTTATTAACAGTTAGCGTACCATACTCATAAGTAATATTATAAGAATCATTTAATTGTTTATTATATGTATTACCATCATAAATAGATATAGTATAAGTGTTTGTTGTTTCTCCTACGTGAGTAATAGCTGTATCTTTATCTTCGTTAATTTTGTAAGTTTCTTTGTCACATAGTGGGTCAACAGTTAGTTCTTTTTTAGTTAAAGGTTCTCCATCATATGTTTTAGCGTCTGACGCAGTAGAAACAGTTATATCTTTCTTGTTGACAGTTAATGTACCATACGCATATGTGATATTATAACAATCACTGACATCTTCATTAGAAGAGTTAATTACATTAACAGTCAATTTGTTTACTGTACTACCGGCATATTTAATCTTAGTAATAGAACTAGCTAGAACATTTAGTGTGTCGCCTTCTACTAGCGTGTTTTCACTCGAGTCTGACAAATTAACAGTTGAATCAAATAAGTCTGTACTATCATAAGTTTTTTCTTGTGAAAGAGTAGATACTGTAATATTACTTTTTAAAATTTCAAAAGAGCCATAAATATCTTTGTTTTTAACATGATAATTATTATTAACGTTTGTATCTCCGTTTTTAAAAGATACAGATTTTACTTTATAAGTATATTTTCCTGGCTTAATCGCATTTTCTACAACATTATTCTTCTCGTCATATATTTCAACTGAGTCAATAGAATATGTATCTAAGAATGCAAGCGAATCATCAACTTTGAATAGATCAGTTGTGATATCAAATTTGTTTGAATCATATACTTTGTTTGCAGTTGTACCGATAAGTGTTAAACTAACTTCTTTTTTATTAAAACTAATTGCAGAAGTATTATTTGTAAGTTCATAAGAGTTAGTTACATCTTTAGATTCTTTATTTAAAATTTTTAATGTATCTAAATTAACACATACATTAGTTTGTGTTTTAGATAAATCTTCGTAGTTAAATGCTAAATCAACAAGTGAGATTGTATCAGTTTCAAGTAAGCCTGTACTTTGAATTTTAGGTGTATCACCATAAGTAAGAGAACTTGTAGCTACATCTATTGTTAATGATTTCTTTTCTATTACAACAGTCTTTATTTGGCTATGTCTATAGCCAAAAATACTCTTAGAAGTGGCTCTTACGTTGTATGTACCAGCTTCGCTTGGATACCCTGTAGTCCACTCATTAGTGTTTAAAAGTTGATATTCATAACTGACATTTGAAAACATCGCATTAGATTTATATACAAATGTATTACCATATGTAACTGAATTTGTATCAATTTCAAAGGACCTTACAGTACCTTTTGAGCCTAGATAAAAGGCTATAAATAAAAGTATTGCACTTATAATAATACTAAAAATTATTTTATGTCTTTCTACAAATCTTTTTAGTTTTGCGGCCTTCTCTACCTTTTGGTAATAGTTATCATACATCATAAAAGCCACCTCCTTTCTTAAATCTAAATATTATTAAACCTCATTTGATCCATCAGATACTAAAATTGCTGTTCCTGTAATTACCGTAAACTCAAAATTAGATAAGTCATAATCGCCTAATTTATCTATACTTGCAGTTATTGATCCATAATTATCTTCATACCAACTTATAGGTGATGACAAGTCAAAATAATCTTCATAATTATCTTTTGTAATCATTGAATTTGTTGAAGTAATACTTAATACAGGGCTTGCAACTGCGTCATCAGCATCCGTAGTATAAAGAGTGCCATATGCAATTGTAACCTTACATGGTGTAATAATAATTGGAGTATTTCTATTACTTAATTCATAATTGGCACTATATTTACTTTCAAGGCTTGCAGTCGCAAACTCTTCATCTTTAACATTAGTTGCACTGCCTTCGACTTCTAATGGAATTTCTTTTCCATCAATTATTGCATATGCTTTAGGTGTGTGTGCAACTGTATCATATACAAATGAAGTTTTTCCCCAAGTAACAGATAATGTAGCTTTTGTAATAATAATTGATGTTATTTCGTTAGTTAATTCATAATTATCTTTTAATGAATCATCTTTAAAACTTGCAGTCGCAACTTTATTATCACCTGCATTTGTAGCTGAACCTGAAACTTTTAATTCAATAAGATTTTCATCAACCTTTATATAAGCTTTAGGTGTATGTGAATCACCATCATATGTAAATGTATTATTTTCCCAAATGACAGTAATTGGCTTCTTTGTAATTTCAACATTTAATGTACCTAAAACTATATTATAGTTACTTAAATCTACATTATTTGTATTTTTATAAGTATAAGACAAGTCATCTATTGCATATGATCCTACATTTAAAATTTGTTTTTTTGATGTAAAACTAAATTCAATTCCATCTAAAACACTAGGTAAACTATATTTAATTTTTGTAAAATCAATAGATTCTCCGTCATATTCTTTTGTATAATCACTGAATGTAATATAAACTGTTTGTTTTGATAATTCTAATTCACCGTCAACACAAGTAATATTATAATTGTTAGTTACTTCAGCACCAACTTTATTGAAAACGCTAGCTACAATACTAATTGATGAATCTGTATTTGTATACTTTACATCAAGTGTGTGCCCATTAACTAATGAGCCATCTGTTATAGTATATGAATTTAATTTAGATAAATCATCTCCGCTTGTAGCTGAAACATCGTTTGCAGTTATTTCAAGATTCTTTTGTGTTACAGTTAAAGTACCTGGATTTACTTTAATTTGAAATTCTGATGAAATATCATATTGATTTTTGTCTAATACTTTAACGCTTGCACTTGCATAACTTTCACCTACATCAGTTTGTGATCCTTCGTATGTAACAGAAAGTGAGTATTCGTTATTTATAAAACTATCAGGCTTTTGGGTAATTGTATAGTTGCTAGCAGTTAAAGGAGTACCATCATAAACTTTTTGACTATTTTCAACTGTTATTTCAATTTGATATTTTTCAGTGTTTATTACGCCATTAGCTAATAGAACAAAATACGTTCCAACAATTGTGGCACAAATGATTATTAGCACAATTAATAATTTAGATATAATTTTTAAGCTTCTCATTTATATACCTCTTTCTTAAGCATTTTGTTCGATAGTTAATATTGTATTCTTACAATTAATCATCTTATCT
>CAVGYR010000102.1:0-6330 GCA_963633325.1 uncultured Treponema sp. | reverse complement strand
GGTAAGCATTCATCTTCATTAATTTTATAAATTAAAGAATGACTCAATAAATTTTATTTATACAAAAAGGGAATTGAACTCCCTAAAATACTAAGAATACAAGACACATAATTAGATTTTAAGATAAAATACATTTACTTAATATGTTATAAATAGTACAATAAAAAAGCTTTTGAGGTATTAAAATGAAAAGATATTTAATGATAATTGTATCTGCAATATTAGCAGGATTTTGTATTACATTAGGAGCAACAGTATATTTAATGTGTCTATCAGCTTCTAATGGTGAATTTATTGGAAAGATAGTCGGTTCTTTGATGTTTTGTATAGGACTATTTACCATTATTCATTTTGAATTATGGCTATATACAGGAAAAATAGGCTACGCTTTAAATAATAAACCAATGTTCTTATTGGATTGCCTAATTTGCTTTATTGGTAACTTTATAGGTTCATTTTCATTAGCATCCTTAATTAAATTAACATCTGCTAGTGCAAAATTAGAAGAGCAATGTATAAAAATAGTAAATACTAAATTAGATTCAACCTGGTATTCAATTCTAATTATGTCAATGTTATGTGGGGTAATGATTTATCTAGCAGTAGAAGGACATAAAAGATGTAAATATGGATGTGGAAAAGTCTTATTCGCTTTCTTACCAATTATGTTATTTATTATTGATGGATTTGAACATGTTGTAGCAAATATAACTTACTTTACATATGCAAATATCTTTTCTTGGAAAGCTTTCTTATATTTTGTAATTATGTTTATTGGAAATGGAATAGGTTCAATAATATTTGATGGAATGTTAAAAATAGTTGATAAATTAAAACCTGAAAATAAAGATATTTCTACAAATGCTTCTATTAAATAATCGAATTAAAAAAAGACATTACTTATAAATCCAAATAGATTAGATAGTAATGTCTTTTAATATTGATAATAATTTATGATTGACTAGTATCAGTTCTTAAACGGATGTAACAAATATAGTTTCTATCAAGTTTGAAATTATCAGTTAAGAAGATTCTATAATCAAATACTAATCCTGTAGATAAATCTACTAATTCATATTTCCAGTAATTTAAGAATAAATCACCTAGATTAGAAGAACCAGAACTAGGAGTAATTAATTTAGTATCCCAGTTAATTACTGTTCCTTTTTTATATGTACCACTACATAAATATGAATCATAGCTACTTATATGGTTAAAATCAGTGAAATATTGATCTGTGATAGCTTTACTATCAAAATTATCTGAGTGTTTAAGATTTGAACCTTTAATATATCCACAAACAGTGCATACATCATTTGTATATGAATGTTCAACTGAATCACCATCTAATTTACCACAAAGATTACAAGCTTGATAATGATATTTATCATCATAGTAATAAATATTTGAATGTTTACTATGATTAGTTGTATTATGTGCTCTTAAAATTGGATCAGATAATACTGCAAATTTAAAATAAGTAGTAACAGTTTTATATGCAATAGAAATTGAACTTATAATATTTCCTTTTGAAGTAGTAGTATCAGATGTATATTCAATTACAAATAAGAATGAATATACATTTGATGAATTAGCAACTAAAGATTTACTGTTATCTTCACTATTAAGTGAAATATCACTATTATCAATGGAAATATTAGAGTATTCTTTTTTACTATCTTCATCAGTTGCTGATGATAATGTATCATTAAATTCCTTTAGATAAGTATCATCCATTGCACTTAATGAATATGTTATATCTTTATAACCATTAGTTGAAGAAGCGTAATCTTTATTTAAAACAGTAAATGTATCACCTTTTTGTAATTCAACATTTTGAGCTACATAATAATATCTATTTGAAGTACCAGTATTTTGACTAGCTAATGAAGCAACTTTATATCCATCTCCATCATAAGAAGATATATCACCATTAATTGAGCTACCAGTAATATGGAAATTATTAACTTTGTGGAAACCAATTATGCATGAATAATAATAAGTTGAATTATAAAGTGTAAAACTACTATGAATTGTTGAATAGTTATCATAAATATTAGTGCTAATAAAGGAACTAACTGTAGTAGAATCAACTTCACTTACACTTGAAGTAGTCCACCATAGAGAAATATCAATATTATAATATCCTTCTTCTAAACCTAGACCTTTTATTGTAGTATCGCTAAATAAAGTAGTCCAATCAGTATTATCAGTTTCAGATGATTCATAACTAGAAGAAGAAATACCATTATAGAAAAATGCAACATCAACTCTATTTGTATCAGTTGTATCAGTTGAATCACTTATATAATAGTTTTTTACATAATAATTAGGAGTTGAATGTGTATTATTAGATGAATAATAAGCATAGGCTGTATATCTATTTTGATCATAATCTATTTCATCAGATTGATATAAACCAGGATTATCACCAGCATTTTTTCTTAATTTAACTAAATTAGGGTAAGTAGATCTACTACTTAATTGTTTAGCTCCAAATACAGGATATAAATATATGATTTTATCATTAGCAGAAGAACCATCTTTAACATCACCAGTATCAATATATTTTAAAGAAGTTCTATCTGAAACAATTTCAATTTCATCAGGATATTTACCATAATTACCGATAGTATAATATGAATTTGTAGTACTAGAATTATATGTAGCAGTACCATCACTATAAGAAATATTACTTGTTGTAGTACCATATCTTTCAGCACTTGAATAAATTGTTCTTTCTTTAACTTTTTCCTTTTGATAAGTCCAACCCATAAATTCAGGACCAAAGCCATATTCATCTTTATATACAGATTGAGCAATTACATTAGCAAGTAATTCACTAGTTAAATGACCATTAACTACAGTAGAATAATATGTGCTAGTTGTATTAATTCCAAATGTAGTATTTTCACGTATATAACCAGAAAATTTTGATTTTTTATAAGGAGTTATACTAGCACTATTTGCTCCGGTTTGAGTAATGCTGCTAGCTGAGATATATGTATATTGTTTAGAAGTAGCAGAGGTATAAAAGTTTTTTTCATATTCGTTAGAATGAGTAGAATGAGCAATAAAATAATCATCATCTGAATTATAAGGATTATTTTTAGCATTAGCTATTTTAAGAGGATCTTGTTCATCTGTATCAGCAATAGTTGAATAAGTTTCATCACTAGTACCATCTAAATTAGCACCAGTAGCATAATAAGGGGAAGCAAAGAAATAGATTCTATAATTTTCAGTATCAGCAGTACCTAATGAAACATTATTTGTAGTAGCATGCATATCATCTAGTTTTGCATTGGTATTATCTGTATAGATAAATAAAGCGTATGAAAGGGTAGATACACTAATTATAGCAATTAACATTAAAGCAATTAATGTATATATTTTTCTTAAATTTTTCATATATAATTAACTCCTTGGTGAAACAGAAAGAACAAAGTTAAGAGATAGAGAAGAATTTTCAATAGCTTCATTAATATTATCTAGTACTTGTAAAGCAGGGGAAACATGTGCAGTTTCTTCTTTATTAGTATATGAATAAGGATAATCATTAGGCATAAAAGAATAATCTTTACTTGTTCCATCATTAGATACTACTGTATTAGTTTTATAATCAAAATTAATATAAAAAGCATCACTAGTAGTTACTAAATCAGTATATGCAAGAGAAGAAACATCATCAATAATATTAGCTTTATAAGTAATTGAAGTGGCTTCAGATTCATCATCATTATTTGTAGAACTGATACTAAAAGCATTTGTAGTAGTACTTGATTTAAAACTTATATTAGTTGGTTCAAATACATCTAATATAGATTCAGATGATGGAATTAAAGTAGTTGAATGATTATTTATAGAAACACCTCTATCATCTTCATCAGAAATAGTTAATAAACAATCTACACTAACTTTATAATTAGTTGTATAATCAAAACTTTCATTTTTTGTAAAGTTAAGTATAAAGTTTCTATTAATAGAAGGATTATCAGATCTTCTAAAATTAACTTCATCAAATCCAAAATACAATTTTGTAACTATAGGATTTTCTAAATTATCATCATTATCTAATTCATCTACATATTCACTTGAATAAGTGACTGAAGTATAAGAAAGATTACTATTTGCATCAAAAGAATATCCACCAACTAAATTTTTAAATACCAATTTTAAACTACCAACATCAGTAGAATCATCAACATTAATATTTACACTATCTGAATTAGAAGATTTATTAGTAGCAGTAAAATCATACAATGCAAAACCAATACCAACTAAGCTTGGTATTAGTAATACAGGTAATAAAGTTAATATAATTCTTGACTTTTTCATTATCTAATTCTACGTATTCTTCTAATTCTTTTATATTTTGAATATCTTTGTTCAACAACTTGATCGTATCTTATATCGTATAATTCAAATACTTTATCAACTAAAACAGTGTAAATAACTAATAATAAGAAAGCAGTAGCTAACATAATAATTCCAACATTGGATTGTAAATACATAACAAACTTACCAAAGCCATAATTTTTCCCACCTTGATAAATACTTGATTTATAAACACCAACAATCTTATCTTTTGAAATCTTAGTTTCATTTACCATGCTAGATGAATTAGCATCACCTCTAAATGTATATAAAGGTTTATTATTTTCATCTTTAGTAATTTCAATTAATCTATGGACAACAATAATGTTTTTCTTAGAAGTATCATCATACATTCTAAATGCACAAACATCATTAACTTGAATAGCATTCATAACTCTTTTATTTTTAGTAATAGTAATAAAAGAATAACCCTTTATTCTATCATCTGAATTAGTATCACCATTTTCATCAAATAGATACTTATTAGCCGAGTTAGCAGTCTCCATTGATTTAGTTTGTATAATTAGCATTGCATTATCATTAAACCACATCATTTGATCAGAAGTGTTTTTAACTGAATATGCAAAACCAACTGCTACAAATGTGAATAAATAGACAATATAGAAGAAAACAGAAGTACATTTATTAAAATCTCTTTTCTTTCTTTTATTTTTAAGATAATCTCTATAGAAATCCTTTTCAGTTAATCCTTTCTTAGTATAAGAACTAACTTTCTTATCTAATTCCTCATTGATATCTACATCATCTAATTTACCTAAAACATTTCTTTGTTTGGCCTTGTAATATAAAGCAGAAATACCAATAAAAGCAATACTAAAAAGAATAACTACTCCAATTCCTATAAAGTAGACAATATCTTCTTCGGTTAAATTAGTAAGTAATATCATTTTAGCATTCCTTTATTGGTATATTATTTTTTTAAAATAATAAGCTTAAATATTCTATCATAAAGACAGAATATTTAAGATTGTTTTTGATTTAAATTATTTAATAGTTAATTAAGCGTTAGCTTGTTTAATACCAGCGTAGACTTTAACTTCGTAGGTGACTGAGTTATTACTACTACTACTATTAAAACTAGAAATAGCATCTTTTAAAGTATTATATTCACTTATTGTTTTAGGTTCCATAGTTGTTTTATAGGATAATTCAATTGCGGATAAATCAAATTCTTTTTTATTTGTTGCAGTGAAAGTGAATGTATGATTAGTATCATCATGATCACATTTAAAACCAGTAGTACCAGCTGCCATATTTACATAAAAATATAATTTTTCATCTAATTTGAATGTAGCTGTAAATACAAAGTAAACTCCACCTTTAGAATCATTGCCATCATAGACATCATAGTTTTTTAATTGATCAACGATGTTTTTATTATCGCTTGTTTTGTCAGTGATATCTTTTGCGGATGTATATACAGCTTTTTTATTAGTACCAGTTCCAAAATCAAAGTGTACACCTAAAGCAGTTTCATCTGTACCTGTAAATGTTGCAGAAGTTGTAGAATCGTAATTAACAGTAGTACCTGATGTAACAGAATTTGGCTTAGCTTTTTCATTAGAAGAAGTGACTTTACTTCTTCCGTCTTTTGTTTGATCAAATACTAATGTGAAATTATTAGCTTCTTTAATACTACCAACACCGACTACTTGAGTTATGTCAGCGCTCATAGAATTATTATTAGTTGCAGTTTGATCGCCTAAGTAGAATATAGAATAACCAGAGCCAATAACAGCTACTGTAGCAAGAACAGGTAAGATTGTTCCTATTAAGACTTTCTTTTTCATTTTTTAATTTCTCCTTTTTAAAAATAAACTCTTAAACGTCAAAATTGTACAACAGGTGTGTTTTAATGACAACCCTTTTTTGAAGAAATCGCTTTCAAAAATGTGAAAAATATTATTTTTTATTTTTTAGTATATATATATA
>CAVGYR010000101.1:0-6471 GCA_963633325.1 uncultured Treponema sp. | reverse complement strand
ATTTTGACTTTCTTTGATTTCTACTAATTCTTTTGAGATTTTTTTCAAACATTCTTCTTGATTTTTATGAACATCTAATTCTTTTATTTTATTTGCAAGTATTTCACGAGCCTTAACAATTAAATTATCATCGTTTGAAAGAGAACATAATTTAATTAATTCTTTTCTAAGGTTTGAAATCTCTTCATTCAAAGTATTTATTTGTGTTAGAGTTGCAGTTTCCTTCTTTTCATTTTCTGAAATGTTTTTAGTTAAGTTTTCTTTAGAAGAATTTAATACCTCTATTCTTTGTTCATTTTTATCAAAATTATAAATTACAGTCTTTAAATCATTTAATTTAGAACTCAATTCTGCCTTTTTATTTCTTAGCAATTCAATATTCTTTTGAATCTCTAGTTCAACATTATCACTTCCTAAAGTTAAGATTGTTTTAAGCTTTTTAACTAATCCTTCATATTGCTCTTTTAAATTATCATTGTCAGCTTTGTGTTTTACTACAGCATCACTATAAGCTTGGTTAGCTTCTTCGTTTTCTTTTTGTGCTTGTTTAAGTGTATCTTCAGTAACACTGTCATCTTCTAGTTTTGCTAGATTAGTGTGATGGATAGCTCCACAAACAGGGCAAGGAGCACCTTCCGTCAAGTCTTTAGCAAGAATTCCTGCTAAATTATTTCGATATAAAGTATCTAGTTCAATATATCTTTTATTTTTTTCTAAACGTTCTTTAGATAAAAATTCAAGTTTTTTTGAATCTTTTTCTAGTTCAATTTTTTTCTTGTTAATCTTATTAAAATCTGTCAAATAATCATTTAGTGTTTCGATTTTGTTATCAATATCTTTAATTTGATTTTGTAGTTCGCTATATTCTAACTTACAATCTTTATTTAAGCCGTTATAAGAATCAAGTGTATTTAGTTCTTTGTTTGTTTTTTCTAAAGTTGAATTTAGTTCATTTGACTTAGCTACAATGTCTAAATAATTTTCTTGTAACATTTGAATATTAGAAGTCTTCAATTGAAATGCTTGAATATTCTTCTCTAAATCATTTTTAGATGAATCTAAACGTTCAATTGTAGTTTGAAGTTTACTTATTTTAACATCGATATCATTGTTTTTTTCAATGAAATCATTGATTTCATTAAGTTTTCCGTTAAGACTATTTTGTTTCCCATTTTCACTTAAGATTTTTTGTTCAAGCAAAGTGATTTCTTTATTTAATTCTAATTCTTTATTTTTTTCTTTTTCTAAATTTTGGCACTTCTCAAACAAATTGTTTAATTTATTTAATTCTGAATTAATTTTTTCATTCTCTTTTTCAATATCTGCATTTTTTTCTTTTTTTACGCTAGCTTCTTTTAAATTCGCTTCACATTTTACTTTATTTTCTTCGTTTAAATTTAACTCACTTTTTAGCTTCTTTATTTCTATCTCTTTATTCTCTATATTTTGACTAATCAAATATGTTTCATATGAATCATCGTATTTGTTAATAATATCAGTTAAGTTTCTGTATTTATCCTCTTCTTTACAGATTGTATCAAACATCTCTTTATGCTTATTGAATTCTTCAATATTTTTATTATTATTTTTAGCATTTTCAAAATTCTTATTTAATTCAGTCAATTTTTCGTTTTCATGATTTTTATTAATTTCTACTTCTTTTAATTTGGTTTTAGTTGAATCTAGATCAGATGAGAGTAACATATATAAAGTATCAAAATCATTTAAACTCGGATTATCAATATTTAGTTTATCACTCAAATCGATATTATTAGTCTTATATCCTTTTAGCTCAGTGTCAATTTTTACATTTGCACTCTCTATCTCTTTAGAGGCACTTGCATATAATTTAGATAGTCTATCTTCAAAATCTTCAAATTTTTGTGTTTGTAGAATATTTCTAAACAAATCTTTTCTCGCAATAGTTGTGGCTCTGATAAGTTCTGAGAACTTATTTTGACCAATCATAATAGTATTACGGAATTGATCCTTCTTTAATTTTATCAATTCCACAATAGCTTTATCTGCCTCAGTCTTCTTTGTAATTTGTTTTTTTGGTGTTGTATATAAAACATTTTCGCTTTCGCTTTTAGTGCCTAAATTACCAAATTCATCTTTTCCCTTTTTCTTTCTTTTTATTTGAGCAGGTTCACGGTGAATTTTATATATTTCTCCCTTTTCTTCGAATACAAATTCTACATAACATAAATCATCAACAGTTGCATAATGACTTTTAAAATTGTTGCCTCTTGCATTATCACTAGCTTCTCCGTATAATGCAAAACACATTGCATCAAAAATTGTAGTTTTACCCGCACCAGTATCCCCATCGATTAAAAAAATAGAATTATTAAATTTCGTAAAATCAATATGTATTTTATCTCTATAACTTAAGAATGCTTGAAATTCTAAACTAATTGGTTTCATATTTATTCTCCCCACACTTCTTTAATTAAATTTTTAACAATTTCCTTTTGTTCTTCATTTAATTCTTCGCCTATTTTCATTTTGTATAAATCGCTAAATAAATCAAATTTCGATACTTCATCAATATTTTCATATTTTTGTGTATTATTAAAATTATGTTTTACTTCACTATAACTTACATTACATGCATATGGGAAAATAAGTTTTAATTTAGCCATAACATCTTGAATATAATTTGTATCTGTTAATTTGAAGAAAACAAAATCATTTGCATATTCTTTCTTATTTTTTATTTCATCAAATGAGCCTTCAAGTAATACTACATCTCGAAGTGGCTTATAAGGTATTTCTTCAATAGTGAAATTGTTTGTATCAACAATTGTGAAAGTCTTCTTATAATTAGCTTCATCCTTATGATATTTTAATAAAGCTCCTGGGTAACGCATATTTTTATCGATATTACATGCTTTATGAATGTGACCTAAAGCTACATAATCAAAATCAGAATAAATTGAACAAGAGACAACATCTTCTCCGCCGATATAACCGTCATTATCTAAAGAAATAGATACTTCACTACCAGATGGTTTTTCCTTTGTTTTACCAACAACAGCTTGGTGCGATACTATAACATTTTTTTCTTCTTTATTTATATTCATTTTCTCTATTACAAAACTTATTGCGTTTTCAACTGAATCAAGATCATCTAAGCCGAAAGCATTTTTTACATCATATTTATTAACATATGGTAACAAATAGAAATTTGTGTCCTCGACTTTGACAGGCTTAATTGCGTCTAGTACATTTGTAACAATATAAATACCATCATTCTTTAAAATGTTAGAACCAAAATGTAATTTGTCTTCTTGATCATGATTTCCTGATATTATTAGTACAGTCTTATTATTTTTATGTAATTTAGATAAAAATTCATCAAGTAAGTTTGTTGCACTAACAGATGGATTTTTAGAATCGTAAACATCTCCGGCAATGACAATAGTTGAAATATTTTTTTCATTCGCAAGATTTACAATTTGATTTAAAACATCTCTTTGTATATTTTCTAAATCATATTCACCAATTTTTTTGCCTAGGTGAAGATCGGCTAAATGAATGAATTTCATATATTAATCCCCTTTACATTTATACTTTAGCACAAGCGTTTAAGAAAATAAAGTGTTAAATTGAATTTTTGGCACTTTTTTATCTATCGACAAAATATAATTTGTTAGTATCTTTTTAAAACGCAATTATCTATAACATTATATCTTTTTGTTGATATTGTAATTATATTTTTATTTGCTACAAACAAGAATTATTTTGTTGATATCATCATCTTAAAATATAATACTAAATATTACATTATTTCTGTTTTCCAAATAAAAAAATGTAATAACATAAGACATTCTTATAATTATTACATTAATTTCTTTACTTATTCCAAGATTCTCTAATTTTTTCTTCTATTTCATCACAAATTAAAGGATTTTGATTTAAATATTCTTTAGTTTTTTCTCTGCCTTGTCCAATTTTTTCACCGTTATAGGCATACCAAGCACCACTCTTTTCAATAATTTCAAAGTTAGTAGCTAAATCTAGAACTTCACCTTCGTGTGAAATACCTTTTCCGTAAATTATATCTACAGTACAAGTCTTAAATGGAGGTGCAACCTTGTTTTTAACAACTTTAATATTTGTTAAATTACCATAAACGTTTGTACCATCTTTTATGGCTTCACCTTTTCTTATTTCCATACGTATAGTCGCATAGAATTTAAGTGCTCTTCCGCCTGTAGTTGTTTCAGGATTTCCAAACATTACTCCGACTTTTTCTCTGATTTGATTGATGAAAATTGCAACACAATTAGTTTTGTCGATGATACCAGCTAACTTACGCATTGCTTGGCTCATAAGACGAGCGTGAAGTCCTACATGGTTATCTCCCATATCGCCGTTAAGTTCAGCTTCAGGTACTAAAGCAGCTACAGAATCTACTACTAAAATATCAATTGCGCCACTTTTAATTAAAGATTCCGCAATTTCTAGTGCTTGTTCACCTGAGTCAGGTTGAGATAAGATTAAATTATCTACATCTACTCCTAAATTTTTAGCATATACAGGGTCTAGCGCGTGTTCGGCATCGATGAATGCCGCAAACCCTCCTGCTTTTTGTGCACTTGCAATTGCATGTAATGCAAATGTTGTTTTACCACTAGATTCAGGACCATAAATTTCAATGATTCTACCTTTAGGATATCCTCCTACCCCTAAGGCATGGTCAAGTGTGATTGATCCTGAAGGAATAACTTCAATTTTTTGAATTGTATCTTCCCCAAGACGCATCACTGAGCCTTTGCCATATTGTTTTTCAATTTGTTTAAGTGCTTGGTTTAAAGCTTCTTCTCTATTATCCATAAATAACCTCCATTATATTATAGAAATGAAAAGTGCTTTTTTCTAAATACTTTCAAAAACAATTTTTCTATTATTTATTAAATATTCAGCACCACTATAAATAGTTAATATAGCACTAATGTATAATAATACGCGACAAGATAATACATACCATTCTTGTTCGATAGCGCCAGATAAGAAACAACAAATAATTGCAAGCATTGTAAATGCAGTTTTTAATTTTCCGCTCTTACCTGCAGCTATAACTTTCCCGTGTTCTACAGCGACAAGTCTAATACCTGAAACCATTAATTCTCTAATTACAATTACACATACAACCCAAGCCTCAACAACAGCACGGTAGTCTGATGTTGCACTATGAGTTAAATAATCAGACATAAGCAAAACTAATGTTGATATGACAAGCATTTTATCGGCTAATGGATCCGCAAACTTTCCAAATGTTGTAACTTGATTATTTTTTCTAGCTAAATATCCATCTAAGAAATCAGTTAGTGAAGCTACTATAAAGATAATTAAATTAATTAGGTTTGAAATTGACAAACTTGTTGATCCGACATAATTATCATTTAATGCAGGTATTAAGGCAATGATAATCATAACAGGTACTAAAATAACACGACAAAGTGTTAATTTATTAGGTAAATTCATATAAATCCTCCATAAATTCATTATATATATTATATAATTTAAGCCAAATTTAAGCAATAAATATCATGCTTATCAGTTTCTTCAAATGTTGTAATAAAATTTATACTTTTAAAAATAATCATTTTAAGGCTTAAAAATAGAGAATTTTTAGTAAAAAGCACAAAAAAACAAACATTCTTTACTCTAAGCGTCAAAAAGAGTTGAATATTTATTGCATTTAAATTTAATTTTTGTTATAATGTATTAGCAAAATAATGTGGAGGTGAAACTATGGCAAACATTAAACAACAAATCAAGCGTGTTGGAACTAACGATAAGGCTAGATTAGCTAACAATTCATTCAAATCAAGTTTAAAGACTACAATTAAGGCTGTATTAACTTCATCTAATAAAGAAGAAGCTACTACTTTACTTGCTACTGCATACAAGAAGTTAGACAAGGCAGAAGCTAAGGGAATCGTTCACAAGAACTACGTTTCTAGAAAGAAATCTCAATTAGCTACTCATGTTAACAGCTTATAATAATTGTTAATATAAAAAAAACACCATAAGGTGTTTTTTTTTACTTTAAAAGTGCTGTTAATAAATCTTTATCAAGGTTTATTTTGCCAGTCTTAACTGAAACATCTAAATCTAGAAAGAAATTAAGTTTATCTTTTAAATCAGACATACTAAAATTAGCTGCTTGTTTCTTTATCGCATACACTTGTTTATCTTTTAAATTTAAAATTTCACAAATATCTTTGTCGCTTTGTGTAGCACCCGACAGTCTTTTAACATTTAAAAGAGTTGTATACTTTTGAATAATACTATTTAATAATTTATCACTTGTTATATTTTGGTTTATTAGGGAAGTATATATGTCATAAATTCTTCTTTTATCTTTTTTTGTAATTGCATCTGCTAGTTCATAAATTTTTGCATCTTCTTCTTTAACTATCATTAACTCGACATCAGGCATAGTTATTTCTTTAGATT
>CAVGYR010000100.1:5853-6471 GCA_963633325.1 uncultured Treponema sp. | reverse complement strand
TTGATATAGCTAATGTTTTACCAAATCTACGAGGACGTGTTACACACATGAATTTGTCAGGTGTTCTAATTAAACTATTACATTCTTTAATTAGCATTGACTTATCTATAAAAATTTTAGCATTTTGATAATCAAAAAATAAGTTGCTACCTTTATTAATATAATTTGACATAAAATCACCACTCTTTTTAAAATATTTTAACATATTTTTTATGTATAAACACTATTTATAAATATTATTTTATATAAATGAAACAAAAAATCCGATGCATTTTTATTTAACCAAATACGGATCTTTTTTTGAATAAAATTGTTTTCTTTCATTCTCAATTTTTGAATAAATATCCTTAGTTTCTAAATATAATTTTCCAAAAATTGAAATTATTTCTTGTTGATTATCAATAACACATTTGATAATGTCTTTATCTAATTTATTTTTTCTACCTTCTTCTTCAAGAATAGCTACACACTTTTCCCAACTAAAAGCTTCTTTATAACTTCTTTTCATCAGTAAAGCACTAGTTACATCCGACACTTCAAGAATTCTTTGGTCAATTGTCAAATATTCCTCATTTGTATGATTAGGATACCCCGAACCATCTAAACGTTCATGATGTC
>CAVGYR010000100.1:0-5843 GCA_963633325.1 uncultured Treponema sp. | reverse complement strand
GATGTCTATAAGCAATTTCAACAATCTCATAATCTAAATAACCTTCAATTATTTCTTTGGTATGAGTTACATGAGTTTTCATAATCTCATATTCATCATCAGTTAATTTTGAATCCTTTTCTAGAATTGATAATGGCACGCAAACCTTACCTAAATCATGAACTAAACCTGCTAAATAAATATTTTTTTGTCTTTCTTCACTTAATTTAAGTTTATTTGCAATTGTATAAGCAATAACTGCTGTACTTTTTGAGTGATTTAGGGTTTGGCTTGAATACATTTCAAACAAGCTTGATAACATTAAGACAAATTCATTCTTCTTTATAGGATTAAAAAATGAGTTAGAAATAAAACGATACAGTATGGTTTTATATCTCATAGAATTAAAATCATAATCTAGGTCAACTGTTGAAATAAAATCTTTTAATTTGATTTGGTCTATTATATCGATATTAGGAACCGATTTAGATGTTACCTCAAAAGCTTTTTGACTTGAATGATATTTAATATAATTATCTGTAAATGTTTTAGCAATAATGTATTTTCTTGCACGTTGATCTTTTGTATCTTGCAATAAAAGATTCGCAAAATCAGAAAGAGGAGAAAAATACTTTAAAAATAAATAAGTTTCAAAAGTTGTATCACCTTTATTATCTCTTGCATATATTTTTCCTACATCATTAAACATTGCAAGAATAACAAAATTTTTTATATATAATTTAGGGATCTTAAATTGGCAAGCATATTGATAAACAACATAAGCGAATTTAAGATTATATTCAGTGATATTTTTATCTATTCGTGAAATAAATTCTAACGCAATCGAAAGAATATCTTTACTTGAAACGTTTTTAATATAATTAATATCCATATTATGAATTCCTTATAAATACTTTATAATTAATATTTTACCATAAAAAAGGTGCATATAAAAATATGCACAATTAAATTAAAATTCCTTCAAAATGATCTAACATATGTTGAATTACTTCAGCAGATAATCCTTGATATTTTGCAGTTCTTTCTTTCCATGTTTTGTCAAAATATTTAACAGTAATACTTTTAAATCTTTGAACTTTTCTTTCGCCTTCTAAAGAAAGACATCCTTCTTCTACTTCAAAGTATTCTAAAGAATGACCTACAACTTTAGGATTATACATAGAAATCATATGTGATCCATCGTAAAAGCATAAAATTCTTTTACTTTCGCCAATCATGTTAGCCGCAAGTCCGATACATTCATCTTTTAAGCTTTCTAATGTATCGCATAAATCTTTCATAACTTTTGAATCTTTTCTAGTAGCTTCAACAGAAACAACTTTAAGTATGTTTTCGTCTTTAATTATTTCTCTTATCATAAAAAATCTCCTAATCGTGATTTATTATATAATAAAACATCGATATTATCAATTAAAGAAAAATTTTAAATTAAGTTAATTTCTTATATTATATCTTTTACTAAGAGAAAAGCCTAGCTTAACAGCTAGGCAAATAATTAATATTCTACATTATTAGATTCTTTTTTCTCTTTAATATCTCCTACAGCAGCTTCAGTAGTTAGAAATAATCCTGCAATTGAAGCAGCATTTAATAATGCACTACGAGTAACTTTAGTAGGATCTACAATTCCTTCTTTCTTCATATTGACCCAAGTTCCGGTTTTAGCATTGAAACCATAACCTTTTTCTTGACGCAATTGTTCTTCACAAATATCTTTACCACTAAATCCTGAATTTTCAGCTATTTGATATAATGGTGCTTTTAAAGAATCAAGTACAACGTTAATACCACGTTTTTCATCAGTATTATCGCTAGTAATAGTATCTTTAACTTCTTTATAAGCTTCAAGTAAAGCAGCACCGCCTCCTGATACAATACCTTCTGCGATTGCGGCCTTAGTTGCGTTCAAGGCATCTTCAATACGAAGTTTCTTTTCTTTCAATTCACTTTCTGTAGTAGCACCAACTTTGATTAATGCGACTCCATTAGTTAATTTAGCGATACGTTTATCTATTGCATCTTTCTTATATTTTATAGTTTCTTCTTCACTTAATTTTCTTAAACTATCGATATATAAGTTAAGATCTTCTTTCTCGCCTCTACCGTCAATAATTGTTGTAGAATCTTTTTCAACAACTACCTTTGATGCACTTCCTAGATCATTGATATTGATTTCACTTAATGCGCCGTCAGGTAAATTCTTATCATAGAACTTAGCTCCGACTACTTTAGCTATATCCTTTAATTCATCAACTTGTGAATCACCAAAGCCAGGAGCCTTTGTAGCTACTACATTGAATGTACCACGTAATTTGTTAATTACTATTGTTGAAATTGTATCTTGATCAATATCATCCGCAATTATAAATAATGGTTTATGTGACTTAACGACTTCTTCTAGCAAAGGTAAAATATCTTGAATTGAAGAAATCTTATTATTTGTAACTAAAATCAATGGATTTTCTAAAGTAACAGACTTATCATTTGTATCTGATAACATATATGGTGAAATGTAGCCCTTGTCATATTTCAAACCTTGTGTTACTTCAAGACTTGTTTCAAAGCCCTTAGATTCATCAACATTGATAACACCATTTTTTCCTACAGTTTCCATTGCATGTGCAATAATATCACCAATTTCTTTAGATCCGCTTGATATAGTAGCAACGTTAGCTATTTCACCTACAGTACTAACTTCAATACTATTCTTTAATAGAACTTCAGCTACTTTCTTACTAGCTTTATCAATTCCGTCACGCATTAATACAGGATTAGCACCTTTTTCAACTTCTTTTAATCCATTATGAATCATCTCTTGAGCTAAGACAGTTGCAGTAGTAGTACCATCACCTGCTAAGTCATTAGTGTTGTTTGCGACTTCATATATTAATTTCGCACCCATATTTTTGAATGGGTCATCAAATGAAATTTCTTTTGCGATAGATACACCATCGTTTGTAATAAGTGGTGAACCATATCCTTTATCTAATACTACATTACGTCCTTTAGGGCCTAATGTAACCTTTACTGTATTTGCAAGAAGGTCAATACCTTCTAGCATATTATTTTTGGCATTTGAACCAAACTTAATTTGTTTTGCCATATAAATTCCTCCTAAAAATTAATCTAAAATAGCTAAAATATCATCGCTTGAAACAATTAAATATTCTTCATCATTTACTTTTACTTTAGTTGGTGAATAACTCTTATAAATAACTTTATCACCAACATTTACTTCTATTTCTCTTAGATTACCATTTGAGTCTACACTGCCTTTGCCTTTTGCGACTACAACAGCATATTCTGTATCCTCACTTTTACTAGATAAAATAATTCCTGAAACAGTTTTTTGTTCAACTTTTTCCTTTTTTAATACAACATTGTTGTTTAATGGTTTAATCATATTATAAAATCACCTTTCTTAAGAGTATTGGCACTTTAATATCTAGACTGCTAATACAATTATAATTATACTCATCTTTGGCACTTTGTCAACACGTTTGCTAAAATAATTTTAAATAAAAATAAGCATGGATAATTTGTTCCATGCTTAAGTTTAATATTATTAAATTTTATGTAAGTTTATGCTTTAACAAAAACAACATTTTTATTAGATAAATCTACTTCTTTAGTTTTATAACCGGCGTTTTGCCAAACCTTACAATGTGTGTGGCTAGTTGCACGAATATCTTCATTAGCCCACCACCATTCGTAGAGATATGCACTATTAGGTAACGTAAAGCCTAATATTTCTTCTAATTCATTAAATGTTAAGATAATTCTACTTTTATTACATTTGGTTAAACAATCATATAATGGATCGTATTTACTCATATTTTTTCTTTTCTTAGTTAATCTTTCTAAAAGCAATTAATTTTTTTAATCAAGATTATTAAATTATATTTAAAATTAAATTATAAACAATTTTAAGAGCGTAAAGCTTTTACAATAGTTTTGAATTCTTCTTCATTATCTATAAAATGATAAGGAGCATATTCTCCGTAAGCCATAGGTCTACTAATTGTAACAATTTGTATTTCTTTCAAGCCAACTGCTTCGTTTAACTCTCTTTTCAATTCAACGAGATGCTTTCCATGAGTTGTTTTTAAAGCAAAACAGCCATGTGAATTACGATCTTTTGCAATTAGATAACACATTATTAAGTACCTCCTTAAATTCTTTCTCATTTCTAATTAACCCGGTTTCATATTTAATACGAATAATTCGGCCAATCTCTAGCGGATAATTTTTCTTATACAAGTAATCATGAAGCCAATTATTTAATTGTCTATCAAACAAAGTATTAAATTGAATTTCAATAGAATAACAAGTAATAGTGATTAAAACGATTATTTACGAAGAACAATCACTAACATAACATTGATTTTTAATCTTAATTCATTTTTAAGCATCATTAGTGTTTATTAGTATTTTCAAATAAATTTTAGCATAACTATATGAAAGTATCAATTGTTTTAAAATCTTAGGTCATTTTAAAAAATATTAGCTTTAATATGTAATAATAATTTTAATAAAATTAGCATGGAAAATTAATTCCATGCTAGAGATAAAATATTATTTTTTAAGTTCAACAACCTTATATAAATAATCGCCTTCAAATTTTGGCAATCCTCCAGAATAATTCGATGCACCATTATCTAAAACCAAATACGTAGAACTATTAACTAACACTTTAGAATCTCCAATTTTTCCTTCGTATGGATTATTATCATCATTAAAGAGATTAATAACAACATTCTTAGAAACATTAACAGTTCCACTTCTTGCTAAGATTCCACAACCATTAGTAATGTTAAATGTTCCGCCTTTAACATTCCATGTATCGTTGTTAGCAGCATAAATACCGCAAGCTATATAACCTGATGATTGAATATTACCATTAAAAGTACCACCATTTATTGTGATTGCATTTCCACCTGTATCTTTATCTCCCGGAGTACCAACAACAGCATTATCAGAAGAGGTAAAAATTCCACTATTTATAACTAATTTGCTTCCATTACCACACCATACACAAAATTCTGTTGCTTCTACCCTAATATCTTCTATTTCTAATGATGATTTATTATTTACATTTACTGTCCATTTCCCTTTAATAAGACCATTTCCTAAAATTTTAGCACTTCCACCAGCGGTTACGGTAAAAGCATCTTTTGACATATCAACGATAGTATGACCATTTAAATCAATAGTAACATTTGTAGATGTAATAGATACAGCAGAAGATAAATCTTTATTTAAAACAACATTTGAATTATTAGCAAGATTATCAAGATTATCAACCAAGTTAACTTTTACTGTTGTCTTCGTCTCACCGTCAACTTTTACTGTTGGTTGACTAATTACTGTGTTTGCTACTTTTACTTCTATTGTTTTAACTTCCGAATCAACTTTTACATTATCTCCTGTTACAACAACAGTATTTACTTTTGCAGTTCCAACGATATCAACACTACCAGATTTAATTTCAATATTTGAAACTTCACCACATTCACTATGTGTTGCAACAGCCTCAATTTCTACTTTAGTACTAATACCGAAATGACTAACAACAGCTTCCGAGTTATTAATAGTTAAAGTACCACCATTAGTTCTTATTACATAATACGTTTCCGAACCAGTAGACATTTTTCTTAAAATACTAGGCTTTAAAGCGTTTGTTTTTAAAGCCTGTTGAGCACTTGTTGTTGAACTAGTTAAAGAAACATTAATATCTTCGTTGTTACCTACATCAACACCTTTAGAAGTAGTTACAGAATCACTATCATAAGTACTCTTTAAATAAACTGAATAACCATGATTATTGAATTCAGTAACCTCAT
>CAVGYR010000099.1:0-6527 GCA_963633325.1 uncultured Treponema sp. | reverse complement strand
AAACTTGTGTCTAGCAAGCAATGAATTTGTACTCCCGCACAAATTCGTATGTGGGAAAATCCCAATCCCTCTATAAGAAAAATTTTAACTAATAAACCTTAAAAAGTTATCTTGAACTTTTCAAGGATTGCTTGATATATGAAAGATAAAATGATACAATAGATGTGTAACAAAAATAATGAATTGAGGGTAAAAATGATATTAGATTATAATAAATTATGGAAATTAATGATTGATAAAAACATTAACAAAACAGAGCTATGCAAACAAGCAAAAATAAGTACTAATGCTATGGCAAAAATGGGACGAAATGAATCAGTCCCTTTGGAGACATTAGTTAAAATATGTGATGTTTTAAAATGCACTTTAAATGATGTTGTAGAAATAAAATCAAAGGAGGAAAATAATGGAGACAACTAACCTTTCTAAAATTAGAAGAGATAAAATGTTAAACACAATCAATGAAATAAAAAAGAATATAACTGATGAAAAAATACTAACAAATTTATCTATGATTGAAAATGAATTGACTAAGAAAAAATATGGTCTTATTTGGGAAGAACATGAAGAACGCGTTGATAAAGAACTAGAAACTCAAATCCCTACTTTCGAGGAAATAAAGGATAAAGAAATTGTAAGTAATCCTGATGAAAGGTTTAACTTTTTGCTAGAGGGAGATAATCTTCACAGTTTATACTTGTTAGAAAAAACTCATAAAGAAAAAATAGATATAATTTATATTGATCCACCTTATAATACTGGAAATAATGATTTTACATATGGAGATGAAACGCTTTCAAAAGAAGATGAATATAAACATTCAAAATGGTTATCATTTATGGAACGAAGATTAATGATAGCTAAGAATCTTTTAAGTGACAAGGGATTCTTGTTTATATCTATAGATGATAATGAATTTGCTAACTTAAAATTATTATGTGACTCAATATTTGGAGAAGAAAATTTTATATCAACTCTACATTGGAAAAAGAAAAAACAACCATCATATTTACATGGACAAGTTGCTGGAGTTATGGAATATATTTTAGTATTTGGAAAAAATAGAAATCATCTTGAAAAGCTTTCATTAAATTCAACTACAGATTCAAATGCTAGAATTGACAATGCTACAAATCAAATATCACAAAGAACTATAAAGAAGGGAATTAGAGTTAAGCTTCCAAGCAATATTACGGTTATTAAAGCAGGAATTTACAAAAACAAAACAATGTCAACAGAATACTTGAATGATGTATACATAAAGAACGGAATAGCTCAAAATGACTTTGAAGCACGAGCTAGATTTAGAGATTCCCAAGAAAGAATTGATAAATTTTGTGATTCTGGTGTATTATTCATAACAAAGAATTATGGCTTTAGAAGAGACAAACTTGAGGAAGAACTTGCAAAAAAGAAAGCAATTACTGATTTATTGTTGGATTGGGGAGATAATCAAGATAGCGATGTTGAAATAAAAAATATATTTAACGAAAAGATTTTTTCTTATCCTAAACCTATAAATTTAATAAAAAATATTATAAAATCTACTGGATATGTAAATTGTAAGATATTAGATTTCTTCGCTGGATCTGGGACTACAGGACAAGCAGTGTTAGAATTAAATAAAGAAGACAACGGAAATAGACAATTTATTTTATGCACAAATAATGAAAATGAAATTTGTGAAAAAATTACTTATCAAAGATTAAAAACGATTATAACCGGCTTTAGAAAAAATAAATCAAAATATTCTGATGGAATTCAAAGTAATTTAAAATACTATCGTTGCACTTATGTTCCAAGAATAAATACTGAAACAGAAAACTTACATAATAATTTGCTTATAAACATTAAAAATCTTATTCAATTAGAAAATGGAATTGAGATTGATGATAATAAAATTAGAGTTTACTTAAATGAAGATGAATTAGATAAATTCAGTACTAATGAAAAAGAATTAGAAATATGTGAAAAAATATATATTTCATCAGATATACTATTAACAAGTGAACAAGAAAACATTTTTGAAAATAATAATATTGAAGTATATATAATACCAGAATATTATTTTGAAGATGAAATTATGGAGGTAATGTAATAATGCAAGGAATTAAATTAAAAGATTTTCAAATAAATACAGTAAATAAATTATTAGACGCTACTTCTATTGGCAGTAAAAAGGAAGTACTATTACAAGCACCTACTGGTAGTGGTAAAACAATTATTTTGCTTTCATATATTGAGGAATATTTAAAAGAAAACAATAAAACAATCTTTGTTTGGCTTACTCCCGGCAAAGGAGATTTAGAAGAACAAAGTAGAAAGAAAATGGTTAAGTTTTTACCACATCACAGTACTAAAAATATTCAAGATGTGCTACTTCAAGGTTTTGATGCCAAAGACACAGCATTTATAAATTGGGAAACTATTACTAAAAAAGGAAATAATGCCCTAAAGGAAGCTGAAAGAAAAAATTTATATGAAAGAGTTCATGAAGCACATAATAACGGTTATAAATTTATTATTATAGTTGATGAGGAGCATTTAAATAAAACTGTTAAAGCAGAAGCCATTATTGAATATATGAATCCTGAATATATTGTTAGAGTTAGTGCTACTACAAAAACTAATAAAGAAGCAGAATTTATTAAAATTGACGAATTAGAAGTAATAAATGCTGGACTAATTACAAGAGCGTTATACATAAATGAAAATGTTTCTAATGAGTCTACCCTTTCAAATGAACATGAATATTTATTAGAACTTGCAATAAATAAAAGAAAAACAATTAAAGAGGAATATTTAAAATTAGGTATTCAAGTAAATCCTCTTATTATTATTCAAGTACCTAGTAAATCAGATGACTTAATAAAGCAAATTGAAAAAATACTTGAAGAAAAAGAATATTCTTATGATAGACAGAATTTAGCAATCTGGTTATCAGACCGAAAGGAAAATATTGAAAGTATTGAAAATAATGAATCTAATCAGGCAATTTTAATAATGAAACAAGCAATTTCAACTGGTTGGGATTGTCCAAGAGCAAAGATACTTGTTAAACTTCGTGACAATATGAGTGAAGATTTTGAAACTCAAACTATTGGAAGAATTAGAAGAATGCCACAAGCTCATCATTATGATAATGTGCTTCTAGATAATTGTTATTTATATACATTTGATGAAAAGTATGAACAATCTGTAAAACAAGAACTTGGCTCTAGTGCCTATGATGCTAAAGTTGTATTTTTAAAAAATGAATATAAAAATTTTAGTTTAAAGAAAATAACTTTTGATAATGCTTTTGATGGTTTTGATGAAAGACAAACTTTTAATATTCTTCATAGCTATTATATTGAAAAATATAATCTAACAAATAATAAAAAGAACAATAAAACTATATTAGAAGCAAATGGATATGTATTTAAAGATACTATTGATAATTATATAGTACAGGACAAAATAGTTAGAATTAATTCAGATGAATTAGAAAATGCTAATAGAATAAAAGTGCAATCAGAAGTAAGTACAAATAAAAATGGATTTGAATTAAGACATTCAATTAATGTTATATCATCAAAAATTGGTATGAGATATGATAGAACAAGATTAATGCTTGAAAGAATGTTCTTTAGAGGTAAACTATTTACTAAAAAATTTGTTGATTTATCACTACTAGAATTTTATGCTTTCGTTATAAACAATGAAGATATATTAAAAAACGATTTTCAAGAAGCAGTCTCACAAAAAGCAAGACAAATAAAAATGAAATTAGATGAATTAAAAATTGTTGACTGGAAAGCCCCAGAAATGGATTATATTAAATATGATCCTAAAATGAAAGACACAACAATTTATGAAAAATCAATTTATATGAATTATCCAAATAGTACAATAAAATCTAAAAGTGAAAGAATGTTTGAGTATTTTTGTGAAAATAATGAAAATATTAAATGGTTCTATAAGAATGGTGAATCCTCTAGTGATTATTTTTCAATAGTATATGTTGATGCAGTAAATCACAAATGGCACTTCTACCCTGACTTTATTGTTTGTGATAAAGATAATAAAATCTGGATTATTGAAACTAAAGGTGGCGAAAATGCTGATGGTGAATCAAAAAATATTGATATTAAAGTTGAGAATAAGTTTGAAGCATTAAAGCAATATGCTAACAAATATAACATTAATTGGGGATTTGTAAGAGATTATGATAAAAATGATTCATTATATCTTTGCAACACTGAATATACAGAAGATATGGAAAATGATAATTGGATATTGTTAAAAGAAATATTTGTAGATTAAGGAGATAAAAAATTGAGCAAAAATAAAAAAAATGAAAATGATAAGAAAAATAAACTCATTAAAATAATATATTTTGATGAAGATAGTGCAATAGATTATATTAATATTTCTGATGGTGGAATCAAAGTTAAAAGCAATGAAACCACAAACGAAAAGTCTGATAAAGGAAACATAAACACAACTATTGGTCTTGAATCAAAATTTTCTTTTTTTGATTTTTTTAAAGCAAATGCAAAAGCAGAAGCAAATGCAGAAATTTTGCAATATGGTCAAAAAATAGTTAAATCCACATTAACTAACACAATTCTTACAGATTATATTTTAAAAGCTAATGATGACGAAAAAACAAAAAAATTTTGTGACTTTAAAATAGTTCCAATAGAAAATTCTTTAACATTTTGGAAAATGTATACACCTTATACTAAACTTTTTAACGATAAATTCTCGGATAAAATAAATTCAGAAATAGACATAACAAAACTAGATCAAGTAATTGACTCTGTTAAAGGATATTATGAACTTAAAGCTCTAAAAAACAATGAAACTTACATACTAAGGTTTAATAATATTGGTTTCAGAAACAATTATAAATTATCTAATTTAATGAATATGGATTTAGTTTATTATGGGGTGCTTGTTGGAGAAAGTACACTAGAGCAATATTCTATTGAAAATGAATTCAATTTTACTACCAATAGTAGTGTCTCATTAGAAGAAATTAAGGGAAAAGCAGGAGAAAATAATAAAATAAAGATTTATGATGTAATACTGGCAGGTGTTGTAGATGGTAATGAAAAATAAAAAAACAATAGTTAAAATTTATTATGGGCCAAGAAAAGGTTTTAATAATAAAGTTAAAAATGAAAAGAATAAAGAAGAATTTTCCTTAATTGTTCAGGAATATGATAAAGAAAATAAAAGTATACCTCATTATGCCGAAGGACAACCTAGAGATAAAACAATAAAAAATAAAAGATATATTGAAAATTTAATTATCAATTCGGATGATTACTTTACTATAACAGAATCGGCTACACAGAATATAAATCCAATTTTAAATTCATTTGATATTGAAAAAATATTTGTACAAAATCCTCCAACTACAGTATTAGAATCATTGCAGAAAAATTATAAAAAAATAAATATAGAATGTTACGATTATAAAAAAATAGATTTAAATACTATTAAAGTGATTAATAGAAACATTTCTAATAAGATAATTGGACAAGATAATGCAATTCATAAACTATTAATTTCACTTTTATCTTTTATTAAATTTACGAAAGATACTAAACCTATTGTACTAATGTTTTATGGTCCAAGTGGAGTTGGAAAAACTGAAACAGCTAAATATCTAAGTAAAAAGCTAGGAGGACAGATATTTTACAAACAATTTTCTATGTTTCAGAATAATGAATTTTCAAATTACTTATTTGGAGGTTCAACAACACAAAACAGTTTTGCCAAAGAATTATTAGAAAGAAACTCGAATGTAATTTTATTAGATGAATTTGATAAGGCTCATCCACATTTTTATTCAGCGTTTTATCAATTATTTGATGAAGGAATATATATTGATAAAAATTATTGTGTTAAATTAAAAAACTCAATCATTATTTGTACTTCTAATTATAAATCAGAAGATGAAATAAGAGAAAAATTAGGAGATCCAATATATTATAGAATTAGTACATTTATTAAGTTTAATGAACTAGAACAAAATTCGATAAATAAGATAATTGATTTAATTTATGATTCATACATTGAAAAATTACGTGAGGAAGATAAAAATATTATAAAAAAAACAAAATATAATAATTTATCAGTTAAAGATAGTATAAAACAATATGCATACAAATTAAAAAATGTTAGAAATATTGACAATATTATAAAGGAAACAATACTTGATATACTATTAGAAAATGAATTAAAGAAAAATTAACATTTTCCTTATTAATATTGTATTTTAATATTAAATTTTATATAGTAAGTGCAGAAAGAGAACTTCGTAACTTATATAAGATTCGCTCCAGAGAAATTTGCTACTCCCACAAAGGGAGTCTTTTATATTTAAAAACCTGGTAATAACTTATATTAAGTCATTATCAGGTTTTATTTAAGCTTCTTTTAAACTATTTTCATTAAGTAAGAAATCATAAATACTAATGTATATTATACCATTGTCATCTTGCCATTTTATAAAACTATCATAAACAATTACC